>SDZZ01000128.1 GCA_004173255.1 Chitinophagaceae bacterium
GAGAACAAAAACCAGGGGGACGAAGCCAGCAGGAATATGCACGGAAAACGACTATTCTTTTTTGCCGAACCACAGCTTTGGTACAAGGTGTTTCCAAAGCTGTCCGTCGGCAGCAGGATCAGCGTTAATTACCATGTACTGGCTTTCACAAACACGTGGCAGGTCTATCCCTCGGTTGGATTACGCTGCAAGCTGGACAACTAGGTTGGTCGCAGGCCAATTATCCAGATTATTTTGACCGCAGGTGATTACAGGAATTATGCTCTGGGTCGTTTAAGTCATTTTAGCAATTTCAGCACATTTTTACGTGAACGCTTTCCCTAGATTTGGAAAAACAATTCATTATTTAAATGATTAAATCTGTCTCGCCCAACATCTTCGTCAATGACTTACAGGCAACCATCAGTTTTTACACCAACCCTGGCTTTACAGTAACCGACGGGGTTGCCACGCCAGAGGGGGAATTTGCGACAATAATAATTACCTGCTAACTTTTTCAGAACATGACTAAAGAGGAACTTAATCCACTGGACGTAACACCCGCGGAAATTAAAAAATTGCGTGCGCTGAAAATCAAAAAGAGCGAAATGCACCTGCACCGAGCAGCGGTACTGCAAAAGTTACTGGATACATCAAAGATCCGGGCAATGGAGCTGTTTGCCCTCTCCGAGTTCCAGAGCCTTCCGTCAATCGGAATACGTTTTGCGCATGACCTCATCGGGATGGGATACTATTCCCTGCGTGACCTGAAAAAGAAGGACGGGGCAAAACTCACCGATCAATACGAACTGCAAAAAGGGGTATGGACCGATCCATGTGTTGAAGATCAGTTCCGGCTTGTGGTACATTTTGCCAACCACCCGGATAGTAAACTCAACTGGTGGAACTTCACGCCCGAGCGCAAGGCCTTCCGCGAAAAATATGGTTATCCGTCCACCCGGCCGCAGAAGCCCTGGTTTGAGTCGCCTCAGTACCAGACGGAAAAACAAATACCGGCCACACACGAGGCCACCCAAAAAGACCTGCATAGAAAACTGAAAATTGCGGTAACCTACATGACCAGACATCCCGAAGAAAAGATTACAGTTGCCCGGCTGGCTGGCCTGGCACACCTCTCCCAATATCATTTCATCCGCTGCTTCCGCAGTGCATACGAACTCACACCACTGCAATACCTCACGCGACTACGATTGAAGAAAGCCTCCTTGCTTTTAAAGAAATCAGATGCCGCCGTAAGCAGCATCGTTCCCGAATGCGGCTTTGAGAACGAGAGCTCTTTTATACGCCTGTTCCGGAAAGAATTCAGGATGACCCCAATGGCATACCGGAAGGAGTTCGGGAAGCAGAACTAATCATCGCACATAAGATGTTAATCGCCGGCGGTCTGGCTACGCAGACATGTATTTACCCAAAAAGCGGAAACGGGCCGGTAATGCGGGCTAAACTTGTTTTTCAGCAGATTCATTTCTTTTTGAACTGGTTTCTGCTATCTTAGCGGCCACCATTCAAACCACCATGAAATTGATCTACACCCTGTGCCTGACGAGCATCGTTTCTTTGACGGCCTGCGAGAAAAACAACGGCGATTCCTGCCCCTCTTCGATCACCGTGTCCACCGACGTGGAAAGCCCTAAAGTCGGAAGTACAGCGACTATTTCCGTCACCCGTCAGGGTGAAAATGACGTGTATCACTGGGACGGACCGGGTCTTCACGAGCTAAACCAGCAGGACAAATTAGTGTTGTACGACCTGAAAGTATCACAACGGGGCTGGTATTATTGCACGGCCGACAATATAGACTGCAACACTTCTAACACCGACAGCGTGTACCTGAATGTGCAACTGTTCCAGGAAACAGCTGCCTGCTCACCGCCGGAAAACACAGCAACCGGGAATGCCATACCGGACGTCACTTTTTCCAGCGTCACCAAAGGCCTGGATCCAACCTGGAACGGCATCAGCCTGGAAGGTCGCGGTGAATTTGGGTATCCCCCTTTTGAAGTCCTCTTTAATTCATATAACGGAAACAAAGAGCCGGAAGACGGCGTATATATTACAAAAAATATCCAGTCATTCAGTCCGTTCGACGAACCCAACGCAATCTCTGTCAGTTTCAGGTACCAAAGCATGTACTTCCATTCACATCCGGATCAGAAAGTGTATGTGAGTCACGTCAATGGAAAATTGAAGGCCGTGTTTTGCGACATGAGTTTTGGCGGCGACGTTCCGGGTGCCAGATGCACCGGAAGTTTGACCGAACTATAAATGTCCGGTAACCGGATCATAACATCCACGAAGAGCGAGCCTGACACCATATTTATACCTGATTCAACTTACCGGTCACCAAACCGGATAAACATCAACTTACCACCGCAACCTGAACCATTATGTCAAGAATATTAACTGCTTTTGCGCTTCTGCTGACAAGCCTGTTGGCTACTTCCCAACGAACCACCGTCAAATGGGGGGAGGAATTTAAAATGCGAAAAGGCAGTACAGACCTGAGTGTAGTGCACGCCGACAAAACGGGAGTATATCTCGAGGAAGGTCACCTCGCACTCAAGTCCTACTACGTCATCGGGGCCACCGTGAGAAGCTCGGCCAAACTGATTAAACTCGACCAGAACTTCGGCGAGATTTACACAGTCAGCTATGACAAAGAGCTGAAAGGCAAAGAATTTATCCAGTTTTTTGTACTGCAGGGTAAAATCTGGCTGCTTGCCTCTGAAGAACTTAAAAAGGAAGGACAGTTTACCATTTATGCTGCAGAGGTAACACCTGCCAGTGGTGCGTTGTCCAGCGAATGGAAAAATGTTACCACGCTGCCGCGGGAAAACAAATCTGATAAATTGCAGTTCAAAATCACACCCGGTGCCGATAGTGTGTCCATGACCATGGTTACAACCATCATGGGGAGTGAAAAAGAAACGCTCAGGGTCGAGCGATTCGATGCCACATTGAAAAGCACAGGCCCTGCCGCAAATATTTCCAATGAGTTTGACAAAAACACTTACAAGCTGGAGGATGTGATTTATACCCGCCAGAACAGGATTATCCTGGTGGGCAGGAATTACGAATACCGTGAGGGTAAAAAGAAAAAAGACAAGTTCCTCGATTTTTCGAAGTACTCGGTCAGGATGTACGACCAGACCGGCAAACAACTGACCGAGCTGAACACCGATGTGGATGGTAAATGGGTGACCAGCACCAAGGTGGTGCAGCAAAAAGATAATGACCTTGTTGTAGCATCCTTTTATTCGGAGGACAAGAAGGCTAAGAAACTGGATGGCATGATGGTGCAGCGGCTCAACTCACTTACCGGCGCTGTTGTTTCAACAACCAATAAAAAGCTTGACCATTCATTACTGGCAACGGGGGCTGATGAAGATGATGCAACTGACGAAACGGAAACAAAAGCAGAGCGCAAGGAACGGGAAAGGCTTGAAGAGATGAAAGATGAAGGCGAAGAATTTTCGGCGTATATGATGTTCAGGCAGATTTTTTATACGGCAGACGGCGGATTATTGATCATTGCCGAACAGTATCATCATTTTGTTAAAACCACCTACGAGTACACCCCCGGCACAAGCGGGCGCCCCGGCTCATCCTCCACCCGTATTTATGATATTTACGAATGTGGCGACATCCTGATGTGCAAGCTGGACGCATCAAGTAATATCGGCTGGTTGAAAATATTACCCAAAATGCAGCGGGAAGTGTTGCAGGGTGGTTCGAACATGGCGGTATCTTATTTTGCATCTTCCAACCTGCCCTTCTATGCTGGCTTTGGTGCCATGCAGGTAAAGGACAAAGTGCTGCTATTCCTGAACGATATCAAGTCTAACGGAGGGGTAACCCAGGCCGGCCAGCGGATCAGGAAAACAACGAGGTTTGGAAGTTCCGATTGTTTTGTGATCAGCATCGATCCATTAACCGGCAACCTTACACGGAAAGTGATGTTTTCAAACAGCGATAATCCAACTGCGATGCCCCGCCTTGGCACCATCGTCAATAATGATATGTACTTTATCGGGAAAGACGATAAGGCTTTCGGAAAAAGTAAAGTAGCGATTGCGAAGTTGACGGTGAAATAGAAATGTTATTCGCTTAGACCCGGTCATTCATGGCCAGCAAAAGGTAGGCTATGGAACGGAACCAGGCAGATCCTTTAGTATCTTGCCCCTTCCCGGATTACCATCCGACTGCGGATGGCGATATAATTTTGTATTATGATATTGGAAGTAGCGATGTTGTTCATAAAGCCTGGACGGTCTTCGGATTTTGAAATAGATTTTAAGAAGGCGGGACAATATATCAGCTCAATACCGGGTTATCGATCCCACCGTTTGCAAAAATGTTTAGAACAAACCGATAAATATCTTCTCCTGGTCGAATGGGATAAGTTAGAAGACCACACAATAGGTTTCAGGCAATCCGATGCCTACATTCATTGGAAGGAATTGTTGCATCACTATTATGATCCATTCCCGGTAGTAGAACATTTCCACTCGGTGTAAACACCTAATTTTTCCTATATCATTGCGCAGCGATTATTAAAAGTCTATATTGACAACATAGAGGCCAGCAAAGCGTTATACCCACCAGAACACTGACGGAAAACCGCAACGAACCAACTATCCAACTTATGAAATCCCTTGAAACCGAGCTAAACATCCTCATCATTGAAGATCATCCCCCGGATGCTTACATCATAGAGCAGATGCTGAGATCTTCTGCTTTCAAGGTAAAGGAAATCCATCACGCCGGACTCCTGTCTGAAGCCCACGCAATCCTTGAAGAAAATACGATCAATTTTGTCCTGCTGGATCTTTCACTGCCCGACAGCTTCGGCATCGATTCATTTCTTGGAATCAGAAACTCAACCCGCCACATTCCGGTGATCGTACTGACGGGTGGCACAGAATCGGCGGCCGCACTGAAAGCCCTGCAACTCGGCGCCCAGGATTATTTAGTAAAAGGTGAATTCGGTACCGACATGCTGACCCGGGCTATCCGGTACAGTATAGAACGAAAAGTAGCAGCGGAAAAAATCCGCGCGTCGGAAAAGAAGTACCGGCAGATGTTCTATAAAAACCCGTTCCCGGCCTGGATCTATGATCCCGAGTCACTTCAGATCCTTGAAGTGAATGAAGCTGCCCAACTAAAATATGGCTACTCAAAACAGGAGTTCCTGAAGTTAACGATTGCGGATATGCGCCCACCCGAGGAGATTCCCGCTATGCGATTGTCCGTGGCCAACCGGCACCTCCCGCAAACACGCAACCGAAAAGTCTGGAAACATAAAAAAAAGAACGGAGAGATTATCCTGACAGAGGTTACGTTTTATGAGATCGACTACCATGGAAAAGTGGCAATGCAGGCACAAATGGACGATGTGACCGAGAGGAACCGGCTGGAGAAAGAACTGGCGAAACAGCAACGGGAGAACCAACAACAAATCAACAGGGCTATTTTGGATGCACAGGAAGAAGAAAAGAAATTACTCGGTGCAGAACTGCATGATAATATCAACCAGATCCTGGCCACCGCGCAACTTCACCTTGCACCCTGCGAGAAGAAACAGGCGGACGACATGATGGCCCGTAGCCGCACATACATTGCTATGGCCATAGAAGAAATCCGGAAGTTGTCCAAAAGCCTGATCACGCCCCTCTTCATCACCAAAGGCCTGGAACATGCGATCGAAGAGCTCGCTACCGACATCGGGGTATTAAAAGGCATCCACATAGCTACCGAACTTGAACCGCTCGGGGATCCCTGCCTGAGTGAGCTGTTAAAGCTGAATATCTATAGGATTATACAGGAACAACTGAATAATATCATTAAGTATGCAGATGCTTCGGAAGTTCATCTGCAGGTCACGGCAGCAGCGGGCAATCTTACACTCCTGATCAGCGATAACGGTAAGGGGTTTGATCCAAAGATCCAGGCAAGGGGAGTTGGTATGATTAATATCCGCAACCGGGCCGAATTGTTCAACGGCACTGTCGAAGTGGACTCAGCCCCCGGTAAAGGCTGCCGGATAAAAGTGGTGCTGACCCTACCCGTGCGGTCCGGAACAAAAAGGAAAGGCACAATACCGGCACAATGAACCTGAAAAAAAAACTCCTGCTGATATTCCTGCTGCTGGCCTTACTGGTGGCACTGGTGGGTTTTTTTTCAACAAGAAGCCTGGTTGAAGCAGGCCGTGACATAGACCAGATACGATTATCAAGCCTTCCGGAAGTAGAAAGCTCCGCGGAAATGTCCTTTGAACTACTGTTCCTGGATAACCTGCTAGAGCAGTACCTGTCACAGATGCACAATGATCACATCGACGATGCCCGCACTACATTGGCACAGGTTGATAGTGCGTTCAAAAAGTTCGAAAATGCCCTGGCGGTAAGAAAGAAAGTAACCGAAGATGGTTTGAAACTTTACGAAGATGACGATCTGCGAAAAGAACGGGAAGAACTGGTACAGATACAGGATTTTGAAACCGGTTACCATTCTTTCAAACAGGATGTAAACCGGGAAATTAGCAGGCTTGGGCAGGACGGCCTTAGAAGCGAACTGAAAAACACTGAACGTGAGTGGCATGCCAGGTTCCTTAACATGATCGAAACAACAAGATCATTACAGGAGGGAGCTAAAGAAGAAATACATGACGAGGCCCTTAGCGTGGCCAGGGCAACCGATCAATCGACCCGCACGGTTGTAATCACGGCGATTGTCTCTTTCCTCATTGCGATTGCCACCAGCATTTTCGGGACAAGGTCGGTAGTGAAACCCCTTCTTAAACTAAAAGCGGCCACGCAAAGACTTGCCGGGGGTGAGTTGAAAATAATCACCGACATTAAAACCACCGATGAAATTGGCGATCTGGCCAGCTCATTCAACAAGATGACAAGGGAGCTCGAAAAAAGCAGGAACCAGATCCTGGAGGATCAGAAAACGCTGGAGCAAAAAGTCTACATCCGGACAGTGCAGTTGGAAGATAGCGTGCGTAAATTAACCGAAACGCAAAATCAACTCCGGAGCCAGGCAAATGACCTGAAAAACTCCAACAGGGAACTTGAGCAGTTTGCCTATGTGGCTTCGCATGACTTACAGGAGCCACTCCGGACAATTTTAAGTTTTGTCGAGCTGCTCCACTCCCAATACCTTGGTAAGCTGGATGCAACAGCGGATAAATACCTTACGTTCATCCTGCAATCATCACTTAGGATGAAAGTCCTGATTCATGACCTGATGGAGTATTCAAGGATCGGCACTAAAAAAGAACTCCGGAAAGTGGATTGTAATGTTATCCTTCAACAGGTAAGAGACGACATGCAGAAGACCATCAGCGAGCAACAGGCAGTTATTGAAAGTGCCCCGCTTCCTGTGATTGACGGCTATCCCACGGAAATTAAACTGCTTTTCCAGAATCTCATAGCCAACGCAATCAAATTCCGGAAGCCAGGAACAGTACCCCGCATTAATATCTCAGCAGTAAAAGAGGGAGACAACTGGAATTTCGGTGTACAGGACAATGGGATCGGGATCGCGAAAGAGCATAGCGAAAGGGTCTTTATAATTTTCCAGCGACTTCATAACAAAACTGACTATGAGGGCTCCGGTATCGGATTGGCGCATTGCCGGAAAATTATCGGACTACATGGGGGTGAAATCCGGATCGATTCAATGCCCGGATCCGGAACCACCGTCTTTTTTAACATTCCGCAAATCAAAACTGATGAAAAAGAAAATTGAATGTGTGCTACTGGTTGATGACGACGAACCGACCAATTTCCTGAGCCAGATGATTGTGGAAGCTGCCGCCTGCGCGAACGATATCCAGGTGGCCAGCAGCGGTGCCGACGCATTGTGGTACCTGACGGGTGATAATGAAAAAGAAAAATCAACGCGGCCACAGCCCGACCTGATATTTCTCGATATCAATATGCCGGCCATGAATGGCTGGGAGTTTCTCCAGCAATATGAGGCGCTGGGTGAAAGAAAAAACGATAACCGGGTGATCATCATGTTAACCACATCCCTGAATCCGGACGATAAACTGAAAGCCGAACGCATTACCAGTGTAAAGGGTTTCGAACACAAACCACTTACGGAAGAAAAGCTGAACGGAATTCTGCGTAAACACTTCCCGGCAAACTTCTGACTGGATCCCGCCTTAGGCATCAGCAATCACGTATGCGATCGGAGCTACGGCTTAGCCCGATCGGCACACACCTAAATGCTGTCCCATTACAATACCTCAACGGACTACCTGAGTTCCAGGTTAAAGCTGCCGCCGCTGATGACTTTGGTATCGTTTGTACCACGACGGAGCGTGCCCTGGAATGTACCCTGAACCCGGGTTGCAGTAAGGGACGTGATTGTCATCGACATCGGATCGGTGCCGTCGAGTCCTGCCAGGTAGGGATTGGTGCCGTCTTCACCCGCAGGCACAAAGTCGAGCGTGACGTAAAAATCGTTGTTGGGGTCTGGATGGATATAAGGACGAGCGGTGATCGGTTCCTCCTGTGTCAGCCCGAGACCAACCATATTAGGCTTTAACACCTGGTCGGCACCGCCAACCCTAAGGTAGTGGATACCTCCGGTTGAGTCATACTCCGCGACAGTAAAATCCGAGAAAATGATTTCTTTACCATCGATGGAGAGCCTGAGCCCAGGCTCGATTTCTTTTTTATCTTTTGAGCACGCGGCGAGAAACATTACCAGCATCAGGGCTACAACATGGGTTATTTTCATATGTCAGATTGTTATTTGCTGACAAGATAATTTTTTAGCTGAAAGTTTGCAATACCGTGAATTAGTTAGCGTACACCCCCCGGGTGGAGTGAAGTTTAGGATGAAACTACCCGGAGGTTAATTATCAAACCCGGCCGGGAATGGCACATCACAAAATACCTACTGAGAAACAAATCAAGTATACATTAAAGCGTAATTTTACCACCGTTGCAGTTAACAAAACCTGTAACGGTTGATGTACAGATGACGGCAGCGGCAAATCTCCTTGGAAACCTGATCTGGCTGGTATTCGGCGGACTTATTTCAGCATTGGGATACCTGGTTGGTGGTTTTGTGCTTTGTGTTACCATTATCGGGATTCCCTTCGGACTTCAATGTTTCAAACTCGCCGGTTTTGTGCTCTGGCCTTTCGGACGGGAAGCCGTCACCACGTCATCCAGCAGTGGTTGTCTCACATTGGTGCTGAACATCATCTGGATCCTTTGCGGTGGTATCTGGACCGCTGCAACTCATCTTATTTTTGGTCTCATCCTGATGATAACCATTGTCGGTATTCCGTTCGCCCGCCAGCATTTCAAATTGATTGAAGTATCCCTGATGCCATTTGGAAAAACGATCGTGCAGAAAAACTGACAGGTTCGATCCGGTGGTCAGCAAATGCTATTGAATCAATGGACTATTGCTTCGCTACCGTGAAACTTGTGTAGGTTGTTTCCGGAGGCAGGCCGAAGACGAAGGTATCCAACCCCTTGAATACGCTTCCGTTTTCAAGCAGCACAGAATAGTCTTTCCCTCCGCCAGGTGTATAGTTCCTGCTTATCCGAATGCCAGCTCCTGCAATTGTATAAGGGACAGTGACCCCGGGTTCGCCTCCTTTTTTATAGGTGACTTTACCCCCGGGTATAAAATCGAATGTAAGCGCAAACGAACCTTGCGTGCCTGCCCATTGAGCATTGACAAGTTTTTCTTCGGTGACTAATGCTGCACGACTTGCCTCATTGATTACCAAACCCGCTCCCGGACCGCTGACAAACTTGGTCAGGCGGTCGCCGGACAATATTGAAGTGACTGTCGTCGAATTAGGAAAAGTAATGGTCAACGTATCCCCTACTGCAGCCCACTGACTCGCAGGCCGGGTGCAGGTGATATCGCTCCACTGGACAGAGCCGTCGGCATTGAATTCTACCGAGAAAGGCTGTTCTCCCCGGTAGGCTCCGGACGTGAGTTGATAAATCCCTGCCCAGACGCTATTCTTGAGTTCTTCGCTCCAGTTGCGATCGTCATCATTTTTTTTGGAACACGACAAGGTTGAAATAATAACCATCAGCAAAAGGCCAACTCGCAAAATCAGTTTTTTCATAACACCCGTATTTTTTAGGAACGGAACAAACCTACGGAATTCGACATTAGTGAAAAATAACCTGAATGTGGTATGGCGTGCTTAAAAAAGGCAGGCAACATTAAAATATAATTCAGGTAAAGAACACAAAGACTCACAGGCGGTCATTCTACCTTTTAATGATCCTCTTAATAGTGATACGTCCGTCAGATACTATCTGCAGCAAATACAATCCGGCCGGTAAAGCCTAATTACTAACTTTACCGAACAGCAGTCCGTGGCTACCCTTTCCAAACTGCGAAAAAACAAGCCCCGAGCCGTACCTTCAACTCAATCCGCCGGTAAGAATTAAATATGAACTCAGTAAT
>SDZZ01000129.1 GCA_004173255.1 Chitinophagaceae bacterium
ATGTACACTGCGCATGAACTCCATCATTGATCCGGCAAAAGCCTTATCGCGGGCGGTCCGCCAGCGGTTTTTCCGTTTTTTCCCATCTTTATGGTGATCTTCAAAAAACGGATACCCGGCAAATTCGGTTGTATGTTCTTTAAACTGTACTTCAAAATTTTCCAGCTGGTAACGGAGTGTGTAACCAAGCGCCTTGTTCTCGACAACAAGTGGTTCATCGCTCCAGGCGATCAGGCGGTTTGATTTTTTGAAATAGCGAAACCGGATGGATTGATGATTTTTGATACGGCACTTCGTAGCGTTGGGTGTTTGCCCGATAAAGTTTTCCGTAAACAGTTTGCCCCATTTGTCCCATCCTTCCATTACGGAGCGTTCTACCATTACGTTTTCCAGTTCTTTCACCTTCACCTGCATTTCCACTTTTACTTTCATGGGCAGTTTTTCGGCACTGAAGGAAAACACATTGGTTTCATAGCCGATGGATGATACCACCAGCTCCTGCTGGCCAGGTGGCAGCCCGGACAGCGCGAAGAAACCGTTCCGGTCAGTCACCGAACCTTTCGAAGTATTACTGATAAACACGCTTGCACCAGCAAGCGGCTGGCCGGAAGCCACATCAATGACTGTTCCTGACAGATTGCGCTGGGCCTGCAACAAAGTGCAGGGTAGCAGTATTAGCAAAAAAAATGCCGGTAGTCTGAACATACCGGCAATTTAAGTTGGCTTACCAATAAATGATGAATCCATTCACCTTAATTAACAATGTGGCAAAGCTGTCGTCAGGCATCTGCCGACCGGAATTTCACTATGGGCTACCCTGCGAATATTCACGATGGGTCAACCGGGCGAACCAGCGTGCTCTGACGTCCCATCAGGCTTTGCAATGAGGCCAGGCCGCAGCAGCTTCCGGAAAGCCGGTTCAGTCCAGCCCGAACATGCCCTTGTTAAGCTGTTGCAGCAACTGGATTTTGTGTTCTGCATCGGTAAGCAGTGAAATATTATGCGGGCTTCCACCGTATGATACCATGCGGATCGGGATGTTCACAATGGATCCGAACAGTTTACGGATGATATCGGTGGTCTGTGAGATTTCGTTCCCGACCACGGAAATAATTGCCTGGTTGTAATCCACTTCAGTAGTGCCAAATGGTTCCAGCTCCCGGAGAATTTCTTTCAGGAAAATCGGGTTATCGATTGTGAGCGACACCGCCACTTCCGATGTGGTGATCATATCGATGGGAGTGCGGTATTTTTCAAATACCTCAAAAATTTTCCGCAGGAATCCGTAAGCAAGCAACATGCGGCTGCTTTTGATGCGAATGGCAATAATGTTATCTTTTGCAGCAACTGCCTTCACTCCAACGCTGCCTGCCTCTTCCACTACCAGCGTCCCTTTTGCTTCCGGCTGCATGGTGTTGAGCAGTTTGACAGGGATCTTGTATTGCTGCGCAGGCCAGATGGAGGCCGGGTGCAGGATCTTGGCACCGAAGTAAGCCAGCTCGGCAGCTTCATCAAAACTCATCTGGGTGATCGGCAGGGTTTTGTTTACAATACGCGGATCATTGTTATGCATACCATCGATGTCGGTCCAGATTTCACAAACCGTTGCATTAATTGCCGCAGCAATCAGCGAAGCGCTGTAATCGCTGCCGCCTCGTTTCAGGTTGTCCACTTCACCCCGTGCATTGCGGCTGATATAACCCTGCGTAACAAATAATGTTTTGTCTGCATGCTGTTTGATGATCTGGCTCAGCTTTACCTTGATGCTGCCAATCTGCGGTTCATCATAACTATCGATCGTCATAAATTCTAGTGCGGGAATCAGGGCATGCGCAATTTCCTGCTCTTCCAGGTAAACTGAAAAAAGCTTGGTGGAAAGCAATTCTCCCTGTGCCAGTATATCCTTGCTCAGCGCTTCACTGAAACTGATCTTGAGAATGATATTGAGGAATTCAAAGTGTTCAGCAATGATCGACTTTGCCTTTTCCGTGGCAGCAGGTTTCTTTACCAGTTCACTGATGAATTGCTGGTAGTGCGCTTCCAGTTTATCGATCAGTTGTTTGGCAACGCCACGATCGCCCTTGGCAATATTTTCGGCAATTTCCACAAGTGCATTCGTTGATCCTGAAAGAGCCGACAGGACAACAATTGTTGGTTCCGTCTCTTTGGTGACAAGCCCCGCGATATGATGCATACGCTCTGGTTTGCCAACGCTGGTGCCACCAAACTTCATAACTTTCATGCTGATTTCCTTCCCGGTATTTAGTTGTTATAAAAAAGCCCGCCCGGAGGCAGGCGGGCAAAGGTATTGAGTTTATTGATCGGATGGACAATGGTTACAGGGCGATCGAAAACCGGTTGCCAAGTTCGGTGAGATCTTCCACCACCACCTCGAGTAAAGGGATGCCTTCGCTACGGCGGATTACTTCTATCTCCCTTTCCGGGTCACCGGGAACCAGCACTTTATCATGCCCCGGGGCAGTCCGGGCAGAACGGAAACCGCGGATCCAGTGATCCATATCTTTTTTAAAATCGGATGCGGGGCGGAATGCATCGATGCGCATGGCACCCAGGAAATGACCGATTCCCTTGCCCGGCTGCTGGGCTGGCATGGGCACATAGGCGGGAAAAGGCGGCACCCAGGGGGCATAGTTCGCACCACTGAGTAACGCCGAAAAAATGTCAACCACGGCACCCAGTGCATACCCTTTGTGACTGCCATGATCCCGGTCACCGCCAAGCGGCAGTAGTGCACCACCTTTTTTCAGGACATGCGGATCGTTGGAAGCATTACCCTCTGCATCCTGCACCCATCCCGATGGAGTATCCAGGCTTTTGCGCTGGAGTATTTCCAGTTTGCCATTGGCAGCAGTGGTGGTGGCAAGGTCGGCCACAAACGGAGGCTCTTCACCAGCGGGTGCCGCTACACAAATCGGGTTTGTTCCAAGCATTTTATCGATGGAAAAAGTGGGAGCCACCAACGGACTCGCATTCGTCATGGCAATTCCCATCATATCTTCCCGGAGGCCCATCATGGCATGCTGCGCAGCAATGCCGAAGTGGTTACTGTTCTGGACACTGACCCATCCGGTACCAGCATTCCGCGCTTTGGCCATAGCAACTTCCATGGCAAAGGGGGCCACCACCAACCCGAGGCCGCTGTCACCATCGACCACTGCGGTAGAAGGTGTTTCATGGATGATACGAATGTCAGGTGTTGCGTTCACACGACCCGCCTCCCACAGACGGACATAGCCGCTCAGGCGCGCCACGCCATGCGAGTCGACCCCGCGAAGGTCAGCCGATAACAAACTGGCAGTTGCAGTGCGCGCCTGGTCGGCCGGACAGCCAATGTGCAGGAAAACAGCTTCAGTGAACCGGGCAAGACGTGCATAACTAAACAGTTCTTCATTCATGCCCGCAAAGAAACAATAAAAAAACCGGACACTCCACCAGGGAAGCATCCGGTCTTTTCAGGAAATCAGTTGGATCAGAACGGAAGATCATCGATCGGCTCACTCATTTCATTGGCTGTTGCCATTGTATTTGATCCGGAATTACTGGATGTGTTATAGGAACCGCCATTGCCACCCGATGGCGCGCCACCTTCTGCCCTGCCGCCAAGCAGCTGTACCTCACGGATCCTCAGGGAAAGTGATGCCCCGCTCGTTCCATCCTGCCGGGTAAAGGTCCTGATCTCCGGTGTACCTTCCACAAAAACCTGTTTACCCTTGGTCAGGTAAGGCGATAAAGCGGTGCGGTCGGTCCAGTAGGCACAATCAACCCAGGTTGTCCTTTCCTGGTTAGTGCCCTGGCTGTCTTTATACTTTTCGGTATGCGCGACTGTAAAGTTGATTACGTTCTTTCCATTAACTGTGTTAACCAGGCAATCCTTGCCAAGGTTACCGATAACCTGCATTTTAATCATAGTGCTCAATTTTTAAGTTTACTGAATAAGCGGCAAGTTAGGAATATTCCCCCTGCCCCAAACACGCCGGCCGGCTGGAAAGCGTGACTGTGAACGGCTTGTGAATAACTTCCCAACCCGCCGCTTCGTTACTGTTACGGTGTAAAGATGGGCTTGGGGGAGGTCTGTTTCCAAGGGTAAAAAAACATTTTCCGGCGTTTTTTCCCCGGGGACCCAACCTATCACCTGATTCCCCGTTATTCAGGGAGCCGGAATTGGCGTATATTTGCAGGCTTCCGTCCAGCCGGACGGGGCCGAATAAAAAGCACGAAAATGGGAAAAGGAAAAGTTTTGGTAGCCATGAGTGGCGGTATTGACAGTACCGTTGCAGCCCTCATGTTGCATGACCAGGGCTACGAGGTGGTCGGCATCACCATGAAAACATGGGATTATTCCAGCTCGGGTGGCGGCAAAAAGGAAACGGGCTGCTGTAATGTGGACAGTTTCAATGATGCCCGGCAGGCAGCCGTGGAGCATGGGTTTGCCCATTACATACTCGATATCCGCGAAGAGTTCGGTGGCTTTGTTATCGAGAATTTTGTCGACGAGTATATCGCCGGCCGTACCCCCAACCCCTGTGTACTGTGCAATACGCATATCAAATGGCGGGCACTGCTAAAACGTGCGGATGCGTTGGGCTGCGAATTTATTGCAACAGGGCATTATGCAAAAATACGCCAGCACGACAACGGCCGTTTCGTGATCAGCAAGGCGATTGACTCGACCAAGGACCAGAGTTACGTGCTGTGGGGCCTGCAGCAGGACCTGCTCAGCCGCACACTGTTACCCCTGGCGCCCTACCATAAAACCGAGATCCGCCAGATGGCACTGGACTATGGCTATCCGGAACTGGCAAAGAAAAGTGAGAGCTATGAAATCTGTTTTGTGCCGGATAATGACTACCGCGGTTTCCTGAAAAGAAGGGTGGAAGGCCTGGAAGAAAAAGTCGCGGGCGGCAACTTTATCGATAAAACCGGTCGCGTGCTGGGAAAACATAAAGGTTATCCCTTTTACACCATCGGACAGCGGAAAGGGCTTGATATTACTTTTGGCAAACCGGTATTCGTAACCCGCATTGACCCCGATACCAATACGGTAATGCTGGGTGACGAGGGTGACCTGGACAAAAACGAAATGACGGTTGGCAAACTCAACCTGATCAAATACGACCAGGTAACTCCTGGAATGGAAGCGGTGACCAAGATCCGGTATAAGGACCAGGGCGCACTCTCCAATATTTACCCCGAAAACGGAATTATGAAAGTCCGTTTCTACGAAAATGTAAAGGGCATTGCCCCGGGACAAAGCGCCGTATTTTATGAGGGCGACGATGTGATCGGCGGCGGTATTATCCACGCCGGCAGCCTGGAAAGCAGGCAATAAAAACAGCTTCAAATCGTTCAGGACGGGGAATTATGATTCCCCGTTTTTTATGAGTAGTTTAGCCGGTACCCGAAGGGAAAATGCCAGCCGGACTCTCTGGATTACAACCGTAAAGGATTGGCATTCCCGATTAACTGTTCAAAACTTATGAAATTCTTCCCCCGCGGCCCTGCCGCCCTTTGTGTATTTTTCCTCCTGGCCCTGGGCTCCTGCTCCGAAAAGGACGAGGAATTTGTGACGGAACCACTGTCCGACTACATGCTTACCACACCCGGAAAATATATCATTTACCGCCTCGATTCCACCGTAACCAGCGCTTTTGGTGTTAACCTCGAAATTCACAGTTACCAGGTAAAACATGAAGTGGATGCCGAGATCACCGATAACCTTGGCAATAAATCGTACCGCGTGTTCCGGTCCATCCGGAATGCAGATGGCTCGGGCGACTGGCAACCAAACGGCACCTACATGGTAACCGATTACGGCAAACAGATTGAAGTGGCCGAAGACAACCTCCGTTTTCTTAAACTCCAGGGTCCGCTCCGCGAAGGCATCGAATGGAAAGGGAATTCCCAATTGCCCGATAATCCTTACTCAACCCTTGGTTTCAATATTGCCGTGGTGGATTACATGAAAAACTGGGAATACTATTACGCCGCGTTTGAACCGGTAATTGATGTAAATGGCCAGACATACAACGATGTATACACCGTGGAACAGGAAGACTTCGTCGACAACTGGCCGGTCACGGCAGGTGTGGCCGGGGTAAACATCCGCGCATATGAACAATATGCAAAAAACATCGGGCTGGTGCACCGGTCGCATACCATTCTCGAATACGACCCGAACAGCAGCGGAAGTACCGCTACGTTTAATGGCTTCGCGGTCGACATGTGGATGATCGACCATAACTAGGCAGCACCGGTTGTCCGGGGCCAGCAGGACCCAAACGATTAACTGCCCCCGGCGGCTGTGATTCACTAGCTTTGTATTGCGCAAAACAAACCCCATGAACAAAGGCCTGGTCCTCGTTTTCTGCTTCCTGTTTTCCGGTAACCTGTTTTCCCAATCGCCCCGTTACCTCGTTGCCTTCCGGCACAAGGGAGCAGGCACCAGTACCATCGCGTTTCCCGCCAGTTATCTTTCACAACGGGCCATTGAACGCCGCGCGCGTTACCAGATCGCTATCGACAGTACCGACCTGCCCGTGCCCCTTACATGGATCCAGCAGATCGCTGCCATTCCCAACGTAACCGTACTGAACAGTTCGAAGTGGCTCAACATGATCTCCATCCAGACCAGCGACGCATCCGCATTAATCCAGGTCAGCAACCTCCCCTTTGTACAATCCACTGCCAGCATAGCTTCCAGGGCAAGGAACCAGGTAAGCAAAACGGAAGATTTTTATTCTACCATTAATACCTCGAAGGTGCAGGGACAGCTGGACGACTATTATAATTACGGCACCGGCTCAATGACCGAGATCAATGTACACAAAGGGCAATTCCTGCACAATCTCGGGCTCCGGGGCCAGGGCCTTCGCATCGCTATGCTCGACGGCGGTTTCTTCCAATACACTTCGCTACGTGCTTTCGACAGCATGAACGCCAATAACCAGGTACTCGGAACATGGGATTTTGTAGACCGCAACACAAGTGTGGTAGAAGACAACTCACATGGCATGTCCTGCCTGTCGACCATCGCCGCCAACATCCCGGGCGTATTCACCGGCAAAGCGCCAGCCGCATCATTCTACCTGTTCCGTACAGAAGATGTGAACACGGAATACCCGATCGAGGAATTCAACTGGGCCTGCGGTGCCGAGCGTGCCGACAGCGTAGGGGCAGATATAATTTCTTCGTCACTCGGCTATGGGTACGGCTTCTCCGGCGGTTTCCCGGATTATCCGTACAGTGACCTGAACGGCGATATAACTATTTCCGCACGTGCCGCAGACCTCGCAGCAGCCAAGGGGCTGCTGGTTTTTAACGCGGCCGGTAATTCGGGAAATGATTACTGGAAACGTATCACCACCCCTGCCGATGCCGATAGTGTAGTGGCAGTGGGCGCGGCTAATACCGCAGGTGTTGTCGGTTCATTTTCGAGTTACGGCCCTTCAGCCGATGGCCGCGTTAAACCCGACGTTGCATCGATCGGTGTGGCAGCCATGATCCAGGCCAGCAACAATTCCATCGTAAGCAGTAACGGCACGTCCTATGCCTGTCCGAATATGGCCGGACTGGCAACCTGCCTCTGGCAAGGTTTTCCGGAGTTCAGCAACATGCGTATAGTGCAGGCGCTGCGCGAAGCGGGCTCCATTTATACCACACCCGACACCAGGATCGGCTATGGTATACCAGATATGAAAAAAGCATTCGTAAGCCTGCTGAAGGAGTATGCAGCAGCTTCGGTAACCATCAGTAATTGCGAGGCAACCGTAAACTGGGCAACCAAGGATGTGCCTGCCATGCGTTATGAAATATACCGGAAGTCGGCCACCGACGCCGATTACGTAAAGCTGGCTGAAATACAGGCGCACAGCGGAAGCGGGTCCTTCGGCCGCAATATGTATGCTTTCAGCTTCGGCATAGCAGGTTTACCTGCCGGCCCGGTCAGTTACCGCATCCTGCAGGTAGTAGACACTGCAGCGGCCACCTACACCGCATTCTACATCGGCGACGTAATCACCGCGACCGTTGAATCGATCTGCCCCGACCAGGGTTATGTGGACATGATCCGCCTTGCACCAAACCCGGTTACCGGCCCCACTGCCACCATCATCTTCAACAACGCATCATCCCTGCCCCAACTGAAAATTACCGTATTCGATATGAAGGGCGCACAGGTGATGGAAGTGACCGGCAGCAAACTCACCGGCCTCTACCGCCACGAGCTGGATGTGGCTCACCTCGCGAAAGGGAAATATATCATCCGGATCAGCGACGGGAATAAAAAAATTACGTCGCTCGACCTGCTCCGGTTGTAGTGACTCGCTGCTTAAGGGTTAGCCTTGGGAAATTATTGTTTTACAAAAAGCGCGGCAAACAGCGTATCGGCCTTCTCCCCATAGCCCGGGAAATAACCTGCGTGCTTCAGCGTAAGTCCCTTTGCAGACAGGTAACTAACCGCTTCTTCATTTTCATTCTTATACACCGAGCAGGTGATGTACAGGTAATGCCCGCCATCAGCAAGGGAAGGAAGACTGTTGTCAATGATTTTTTTCTGGAGCTGGCTGTAGTATTCCATCTTTTCCCGCGTGAAATAAAACAGGTGTTCGGGGGTACGGCCCCAGGTACCACTGCCCGAACACGGCACATCTGCAATAATCAGGTCGACCCCCCGCAAACCCTTACCCGTGGCAGCACTGACGCCAAGATCAGCTACCAGGCTCCTGTATTTTTTTATCCCCGCGCGCGCAAAACGTTGTTGCAGGTTGACCAGGATATTCTGGCGGATATCGGACACAGTGAGGTCTATATCACCAAGATAGTCAACAGCCATGATGGATTTTCCACCACTTGCAGCACAGCAGTCCCAGACTTTTAACGGCCTGCCTGTAGTTAAATGCTTTGCTTCACGCGACCAGGTTGCATCTACGGGAGTGGTATTCCCGTGGGCCGCCACGGCGTCACCGCTATTCATTAACGTAAACAAGGTGGCTACCCGTTGCGAACTCAGGTCCTGGATTACGGCATCCGTATCGGCCGTAATCACCCCGTCCAGTTTTGTAGTATTGGGAAAGGCAAGTGATGACGGGGAAATTTCCCGGTAACCAATACCGGCTTTATTGACCTGCTCATGTATTGTTTCCACCTTGCCAGGCCGGATCCGGATAAACAGGTCAGGTTGTATGAAATGTGATGCTGCAAAATCGCCGGTGTTGATCGATGAGCTGATGGCATCACTAAACGGGAACTGGTCTTCCACCCTGTAAGTGATACCGGCGAGCCTGCATTTGTCCGGCAGCGGATCATTGAAATGCCCGGCCCACAAGGGTTTCAGGTCCGGCTGGAATTCATCTTCCGCCTGGCCGCACAGAAACACACCCAGCAGGATGCGTTCATCAATCGGAAGCCCAGCAGCTACCCGTCCGATCCGGAAATAACTGTAACATAAACGGGCAACCTGTTTGCGGTCGCGCGAACCATATTTTTTATCCGCCCGGAAGAATTCCCTCAGGAAAATCGAAAACGGCTGGCCGCCGCTGTACGACTCCAGGATTTTTACTGCCGTTTTTAAATGGGAAAGATGGATCATGGCTAAAAAAAATGCCTGTCGGTTAAACAGGCATATGTTAAGAATTACATGTCGAGTAATGTCTTCACCGGGTCTTTGCCGATCAGCAGCTGTTCCGGATTTTCCAGCAGTTCCTTTACTTTAACCAGGAAACTGACCGACTCCCTGCCATCAATGATACGATGATCATAACTCAATGCGAGGTACATCATTGGTTTTACCAGCACCTGCCCGTTGATGGCCATCGGGCGTTCCTGTATTTTATGCATGCCAAGGATGGCGCTTTGCGGTATGTTGATGATGGGCGTACTCATCAGCGAACCGAACACACCACCATTGGTGATGGTGAATGTTCCGCCGGTGAGGTCTTCCGTAGTGAGTTTGCTGTCTTTGGCTTTACCTGCCAGTTCAATTACCTTCTTTTCGATATCGGCCATGCCCAGGCTTTCCACGTTGCGGATAACCGGCACGGTAAGACCACGTGGTGTGCTTACGGCAATGCTGATATCTGCATAGTCGTGATAGATCAGCTGGTCGCCGTCGATATATGCATTAACGGATGGCCATTCGGCCAGCGCCAGTGCACAGGCCTTGGCGAAGAAACTCATAAAGCCAAGTCCTACCCCATGTGTTTCCTTGAACTTGTCTTTGTATTTGGCCCTGATCTCCATGATACGGCTCATGTCCACTTCGTTAAAAGTGGTCAGCATGGCCGTGGTATTTTTTGATTCGACCAGGCGGCGGCTGATAGTCTTGCGCAGGTTGCTCATTTTTTCAGTCCTTGTTTCGCGGCTGAAAAGGGAGGCACCATTGAATGTTTTCTTACCGGGGTTATTGAGTGCCGCCAG
>SDZZ01000130.1 GCA_004173255.1 Chitinophagaceae bacterium
TTGCTACCCTCGCTCCTTCTTCAGCAAATAACTTTGCTGTTGCCAGGCCAATTCCACTGTTACCACCGGTGATAACAGCCACCTTGCTTTTCAATCTTTCCATTCCAATTCTTAAATCATTGTTGTTTGCCAAAATTGACGAGGCAAAGCTGAGTCGATCCTTAAAATTTAAAAATCAACTAGGAGAAGAAAAAAAGTGAAACCAGATTAACTTTTACCGGGATTTCTGATTCCGTATTTTCGAGAGGAACTGGGTTGTAATACCTAAATAGGAGGCTAAAGCATACTGTGGAACGCGTTGTACCAGTTCCGGGAAGGTTTCAACAAAAATAGCATAGCGCTCGCTGGCCGACCTGGTGAGGTTGGTAACTATTCTTCTCTGCAAAAAGGCTGTCGCAAGCTCAGACTTCTGCCTGAAGAATGTTTCAAATTTATGGTTCGATGCCTTTAATATTTGTTCATCCTCAAAACTAATCTGCATAAGAACACAATCCTCAAGGGCAACAACAAACATACTTGCGGGTTGTTGATGTATATAGCTGTCGTAATCCGAAATCCACCAGTCTTCTATAGCAAACTGGATAGTGTGATCTTTACCTTCGTCCCCTACAACATAAGCTCTCAGCGACCCTTCAATTACAAAATACCTGTACTTTGGAACAAAGCCGGGCTGAACAATAAACTGCCTTTTTTTTACCCGTGTTTCCTTGAACCTGCTTGTAAATTCAAACTTTTCCTCCCCGGTCAAACGAATAAATCTATCTACGTAAGAACCTATTTTTTCCTGGCTTGTCATTGAAGGTAAAAATTAAAATTACCAGCCCAATATACCAATTATTGTAGCAATGGCTATTCGTACGCACTGTAACAGCAACTGCAGATAGCACTGACTTTTAAGACCTGTATCCAATGACGAGTGACGGCGGCATTAGAGGGAGTGCCAACAAAAAAACGGAAACTACCGGGAAATTAATGCTTATCCGGTATTCAAACCGAAACACGAACTCAGCAACTACAGCCAGTTTTGAAGTTGCGGATTTTTACTACATTAGCGGCCTAACGACAACAGCCTGCAATCGACACCTCCATATAACGAAGAACTCCTGCTCCGGCGGATCGCCTCCGGGGAACAGGAAGCATACCGTCAGGTTTTCGAACTTTACTGGAACCATGTCTATGCGGTCGGACTCAAAATACTGAAGTCACCAGAGTTGGCGAAAGACCTGTCGCAGGATATCTTTATGAAAGTCTGGCATAACCGCGAACAGCTATCCGGAATCAACAACTTCAAGGCATATCTCCACACCCTTTCCCGTAATCTCGCCATCGACCAGCTCCGCAAAAAAGTGTTCACGGTCGACAATGAAGAATACCTGCTGGACTATTTTTCGATCGACCATAGTTCTCAATCAACTTCACCCGAGTACAAGGAACTGGAACAGCTGCTGCACCAGGCAGTGGATAATCTGCCTCCGCAAATGCAACAGGTATTTCGCCTGAGCCGTTTCGAAGGACTGACCCATGCCCAAATTGCAGACCGCATGAAAATCACCAGTGTCACTTCCAAGTCATATATGGTACGTGCACTCGCTTCTATCCGTACCTACCTGGCACAATACCAGTACCAACCCCTGTTTGCCTGGGTCTTTATCCTGGCCATCGAATAATTATTTTTCAGCCGACGCATTACCCCCGGGGTTTTATCCGTCTGTTATAATGGATGCTCCGGTCAACCCCGGTTTTTGCATCCTGCCATATGACCAGACAAGAAACCTTACGATTGCTTTGGGAAAAATATGTCCATGACCAGAAATTGGATGCGGCCCAACTCCGCCAGCTCCGGGACCTGGTGCAGGACCCTGCCAACCAGCCGCTGGTTGCAGAACTCCTCGATTCCACCTATTCCGAAACAACAAATGACGTAGCAGCCGAACTGGCACCGGCAGCGGCCTTCCACGAAACCTGGGAAAAGCTCCAACACATTGACCAGGTAAGATCCGCGCCAGTAGTGAGTCTCAGGCCACGATCCAACTGGCGGAAATATGCGGCAGCTGCAGTACTGGTCCTGGCTATCGGATTCACCATGTACAGGTTTACCAGATCCACCGATACAGTCGCGCTGGTCGATCCTACTCCCGCCCGCAACGATGATTCCCTTATTGCACCTGGCGGAAACAAGGCAACCCTCACACTTGCCGATGGTTCCGTTGTATCCCTGAACGACCAGGCCAATGGGGTTGTCGCCAGCCAGGGTGCTACCAGTGTGGTTAAACTTTCAAATGGTGAACTGGCGTACCAGGTCGCTGAGGGAAGTTCGACCCCTGCAGGCTACAACAGCATCACTACTCCGCGCGGGGGGAAGTACCAGGTGGCGCTGCCCGATGGAAGCAAAGTCTGGATGAATGCGGAAAGCAGCCTCCGCTATCCAACTTCATTCAGCAGTAATGAGCGGATCGTTGAACTGACAGGCGAAGCTTATTTCGAAGTAGCCCACAACCCTTCGAAACCGTTCCATGTTATGGTGAACAAGATGGATATAAAAGTACTTGGTACCCACTTTAACGTGATGGCCTATGCCAATGAAGATATTATCGCCACCACATTGGTGGAAGGTTCGGTGCAACTCAATTCCCCTTTACACAAAATGCAGCTAAAGCCCGGTCAGCAGGGAGTACAACCTGAAAACGGCGTATTCCAGCTGAATGAAAATCCGGATATCCGGCAGGTGCTCGCATGGAAAAATGATTATTTCCAGTTTAATAACGAACGGGTCGACAAACTGATGCGGCAACTCGAACGCTGGTACGATGTATCAGTCGTGTATGAAAATGGCCTGCCCGATCGCAAGTTCGGCGGGAAGATCCCGCGATCGAGTCCTTTGAAAGATGTACTGAAAGCCCTTGAATTAAGTGATGTGAAATTCCGCGTGTCGGGTAAAACGATCACCGTCATCAACAACTAAACGGTCTTAAAAACTAAACATAAACGAGCGGAATCATTAAAAAGGCCAGAAGTGCAGCGAACACTTCCAGCCGGGATTTAATGCTTCCATGCCACCATTTCCGGGGTAACATTTATTCACCAAACACTTCAAATGTATGCAAATTCATTCTTTGCCGGGGCGCTGGAAACTGAAGCGCGGCCTGGCAGCCAAAACATTGCTGATTATGAAAATGATTGCCTTTCTCCTCTTCGTAACCTGCATGCAGGTAAGCGCAACAGGAAATAGCCAGACAATCACCCTGTCCGAGAAAAACGCACCCCTGCCAAAGGTGTTCGAGTCGATTGAAAAGCAAACGAGCTACGTCTTTTTCTTCGACGCGGACCTGCTTGCCAAATCAAAAAAAATAAACCTGCAGATTACCAACGCCAGTATCGAAAAAGTACTGGAAGCCTGTTTCCGCGAACAGGGACGGAACCAGTACCGATGAAAACGGGCGCTTTTCAGTCGAGGCCATTGCCTCCGACGTACTCGTGGTATCCTATGTGGGTTTTGAATCAAGGGAAGTTGCCATCGGTGGCCGCACTATTATTGATATCTCCCTTAACCCCGACCAGAAAAGTGTAGATGAAATTGTCGTCATCGCTTATGGTAAGGTAAAAAAGAGCGACCTCACCGGATCGGTGTCCCAGGTAAAAGGGACTGACCTAAGTTCCTTCCCCACCTCCAATGTGCTCCAGGCTATGAGCGGTCGCGCCCCGGGCGTTCGCGTGATGCAGAACAATGGTACACCAGGTGCACCGACGAGTGTACGGATCCGCGGTGCCAACTCTATCCTTGGCGGAAATGAACCGCTGTATATCATCGATGGTTTCCCAAGCACCCCGACCTACCTGCAGAATGCAGATATCGAGTCCATGGAAATCCTGAAAGATGCTTCCTCCACGGCAATGTATGGTTCAAGGGGCGGTAATGGTGTGGTATTGATCACTACCCGTTCAGGTAAAAAGAACCAACCCACCAGGGTGAATGCGGATTTTGGCTACAGCGTACAGTCGATCACCAAAAAAATGAAACTGCTGAATCCTTATCAATATGTAACGCTTTATAATGAACAGGCGGTGAACGATGGTCTCGCGCCATATTTCCCTGAACAGGTAGTTGATTCGTTCCGCAACGTGAAGGGGACCGACTGGCAGGACCTCATGCTCCGCAATGCACCGATCTACCAGGGTAGCGTGAGCGTTTCAGGTGGCACCGAAAAAACGAGCTTCTTTATGTCGGGTGGTGTATTCCAGCAACAGGGAATTATCCCCAACTCGGATTTCAACCGTTACTCGTTCCGGATAAACCTGAACCATGATATCAGTAAAGTATTCAGCGTTGGTTATACCACTGCTTACACAAGGAGTGACCGCAGCAGCCAGAACTCAGCCACCGGCAACCGGGGTAGCGATATGTTTGGGGGGATGATGTTCGCACCTCCAACCGTTGGACCCTATGATGAAAGCGGCCGGTACCGCAGGTTAAACACACTTTACCCTTTTATCTCCAATGCAATCATCAACCCCGTAGCGCGGATGAACGAAACAATGGCTGGCACAAAAGCAGACGATATTGTGGCCAACCTGAATCTTCGTATAAAACCTGTTCGTGATCTCGAGATCCGGCTCTCCGGGAATGTGTTTGCCAACAACAGCCGGTCTGACAACTTCACCAATCGTGAACCGTATTCGCTGAATTCAACAGGGACTGCCTCAGTGAGCACCGGCCAGAACTTTTCTTTTGTCAATGAAAATATCGTTACCTATCGTAAAACCGTTGCACAACGGCATGCTTTTGACATCGTTGGGGGAATCGCCAACCAGTTCGACAAGAACACCAGTGCCGGAACCGGCGGCGCATCCGATTTCCTGAGTAACGCCGTTTATACCGGAAGTATCCAGTCGGCCGGAATCCCTGGCCTTCCTACCACCAGCTACAACAAAACTGCGCTCTCCTCTTTTGTTGGCCGGTTCAATTATGGATTTGACCAGAAATACCTGCTGACCCTGAGCTTCCGTCGCGATGGGTACTCCGCCTATTCAAAAGAGTTCCGCTGGCAGAACTTCCCATCAGCTGCCCTCGCCTGGAGGGTATCCAATGAAGAATTTATGAAAGGCCTGCGATTCGTCTCCGACCTGAAAGTTCGCGCTTCATACGGCAAAACGGGTAACACATCCATTGGTGCCTACCAATCGCTCAATATCCTGCAGCCCTACAACACCGTGTTTGGCGATGCGCTGTCTATCGGATACGCTCCAAGGGCACAATACACGGGCAACCTGCGCTGGGAAACAACCGACCAGGTGGATGTGGGGATCGACCTCGGATTGCTGAATAACAAAATCCGGTTTACAGCTGATTACTATGAAAAACGCACGACCGATCTGCTGAACAGCGTACAACTGCCAACTTCGTTTGGTTATGAAACGGCCCTGCAGAATGTAGGGGAAATCAGCAACAAGGGTTTTGAGTTTGCAATTGATGCAACCGTGGTCGACAATAAACAATGGAAATGGAATGTAGGGGCCAATATTGCGTTCAACCGCAACAAGGTCGAGAAGCTGTATAAAGGGCAGGACATTGTTGGTTCAAATGTATTCACAGGAAATATCAATGACTACATCAATATCCTCCGGGAAGGACAACCGGTATTTGCGTTTTATGGCTACAAGGAAATCGGGTACACCCCAACCGGGCTGATCCTGTATGAAGACAAAAACACGGATAATGCCATCAATAATTTTGACCGCAGCATTATCGGTGATCCCAACCCCGATTTTATCTATGCCCTGAACTCCGTCTCGCGTTTCAAAAATTTCGAGCTCACCCTGTTTTTCCAGGGATCACAAGGTAACGACATCTTCAACCTGAACAAAGCCAGCAACCTCGATATGGGATGGGGTCTTAACCAGCCGGAAGAAGTCTTTACCGACCACTGGACTCTCACAAAAACAGATGCGAAATATCCAAAGCCTTCGAATAAAATCAACGGTAATTTTTCTACCCGTTTTGTAGAGGATGGCTCTTACCTGAAGCTCAAAAACATTATGCTTGCCTATTCGCTGCCGGTAAGCAACTGGAAAATCAGCGCTCTGAAAACAGCACAGGTTTATGTAAGTGCCCAGAACATGCTCGTCATCACCAACTACTCCGGGTATGACCCGGAAGTAAATGCGTATGGTTCCGCCAACTCCATTACCCAGGGTGTGGATTATACCGTTTACCCAAACAGCAAGTCCTTCACGTTCGGCCTGCGTTGCGGATTTTAATTACGAATTACAAAATGACTCTACATGAAAAAGATTCTTATACTATCGATTGCAGCAGTTATGGTTCTCACCTCCTGCTCCAAGTTCCTTGATGAACGTCCGCAGCAGATTGCCGTGGAGAACTTTTACAACACCCCGACTGAAATGGAATCCGGGCTGAACGCCATCTACGAAACCGTCCGTTACCTTTCCACCTTTGGTGGCTTCTATACGCTCCAGCATGAGATCAATACAGAATATATGTATGGTCGCGGGAGCTTTGCGCCGATGAATTCGTACGACGGCCTGGACCCGACTAACATCGGCCGCATTACCGATACCTGGAATAACTTTTACAAAGGGGTGCGTAATGCCAATATTATTATCAGGCAAGCTCCGCTGGCCGCTGCAATCACCGATGCGGAACGCATCCGTTATATTGCTGAAGCTCGCTACCTGCGCGGACTCTACTATTTTCATCTGGTGCGTAACTGGGCCGGTGTGCCATTACATACCGAGAATAACCTGGACTCCATCAATGTACCCAGGAGCAGTGCGGAAACAATTTATAACCTGATCCAGGAAGACCTGGTGTTTGCAGAAAACAACCTTCCGGAAACTCCCCGGCTGGTGGGCACACCATCTAAATGGACGGCTAAGACCTGCCTGGCCGAGGTCTATCTTACCCTGAAAAAGTATGACCTGGCGCGCAAAGCGGCATTTGAAGTGATCGAGTCAAATAAATACTCGCTGGTACCCGTAACAGTCGCAGATGATTTTGAAAAAATCTTCGGGCGCGATGCAAACAATACCAGTGAAGAAATACACTATTTCAAATACACCACAAAAACAGCGGGCCAGGGTTACCAGATCCTTGCTTACCTCCATGCGACCACCACCAGTAACTTCCCACCGGGTGGATTTGGCACCATCTACAGCGATTCACTGAATCCGTTCCTGGCTACCTGGGACAGGGCCGACCTCCGTTACCGGTTTACCTGGTATGCGGCTAACGTAGGCGTGAAACCAACTACCGTTCTGGTAAAAAAGTTCAGCGATCGCACGGCTACTGTTCAGCAGGGCAACAATGACTACCCGCTTTACCGTTACGCTGACCTGCTGCTGTTTTATGCAGAAGCCGACGCGAGCCTGAACGGGGCGCCAACGGCTGACGCCATGGAAAAACTGAATATGGTGCGTCGCCGGGCATATGGGAAACCCGCTGCCACAGCAGATCCTGCCATTGACCTGCAACTGGCCGACTATCCCACCCTCGATGCATTCGTCCGCCGTGTAGTACTCGAACGCGGCTATGAAACCGTGGGTGAAGGCAAACACTGGTTCGACCTCAAACGTCTCGGCATCTGGAAAGAAACGATTATGGGTGTTGAAGGACTGGAATTAAAAGACAAACACATGCTCTGGCCAATCCCTCCAAGGGAGTTCAATGGTAACACTGCCCTGAACCCGACCACTGACCAGAATCCAGGTTATTAATCTGTAATGAAAATTATAAAGATGATGAAGTACTTAGGTTTAGCGGTAATGGTTATAGCTGGCCTGGCGTTTATCCCCGCTGGTAAAAACAAGGCCCCGATAGAAACAGAAATCTGTATCTACGGCGGCAATGCTGCGGGGGTAATCGCTGCCTATACAGCCGTCAAGATGAAAAAGAAAGTAATCCTGATTGAACCGGGGAACCGCCTGGGTGGGCTGACCACCGGCGGTCTGGGTTATACCGACATCGGAAACAAATATGCAATCAATGGTCTCTCCCTCGATGTGTATCGCCGCATCGGTAAACACTACAACAAGTTCGAACAATGGATTTTTGAACCCAGTGTAGCGGAAGAAGTAATGAAACAATATATCGCTGAAGCAGGCGTGGAAGTGATCTATGGTTACTCGGTGGATAAGGTGGTAAAGAACGGCAGCAAGCTGAATAGTATCACCGTGGTAAAGGACGATGGCAGTTCACAACAGGTGACGGCTTCCATGTTTATTGATTGTTCGTATGAAGGTGACCTGATGGCGCGTGCCGGAGTAAAATACGTGGTAGGGCGCGAAGCCAACAGCGACTACAAGGAAACCTACAATGGGGTACAGGTGCTGGAAGGGCATCAGTTTCCAGATGGCGTGGACCCATATAAAACACCGGGTGATCCCGCAAGCGGATTGGTCTGGGGTGTAAGCAATGCTAAACTGGCTGATCGTGGTGCCGGTGATAAACTGGTACAGGCTTATAATTTCCGGATCTGTCTCAGTAATAAACCCGAGAACATGGTGGAGATCACGCGGCCGGATAATTATGATTCGACCCGTTATGAACTCCTGCTCCGTTACCTGCAGAAAAAAGTACCCGGCGATTTATGGGGATTCCTGAAGTTTGACCGGATGCCCAATGGCAAGACCGACATCAATAACAATGGTCCGATTTCCACGGATATGATCGGGTTTAATTATAACTATCCCGATGCTGACTATGTTACCCGGAAAAAGATCCAGAAAGAACACGAAGACTATACAAAGGGACTACTTTATTTTATCGGTCATGATGCCCGCATGCCGGAGCACCTGCGCAAACAGATGTTATTATGGGGTTATCCGAAAGATGAGTATAAGGAAAACGGACATTGGTCGCCCCAGATGTATGTGCGGGAAGCCCGTCGCATGGTTGGCGCTTACGTGATGACCCAGGCTAACTGCGAAGGCCGCGAAGTAGTGGACGATGCAGTAGGTATGGCTGCCTATACGATGGATTCCCACAATACACAACGCGTGGTAGTAAACGGAATGGTGAAAAATGAAGGTAATGTGGAGATCGGCGGTTTTGGCCCCTATCCTATTTCGTACCGGTCTATCATCCCGAAGCAGGGTGAGTGCGATAACCTGCTGGTACCCGTTTGTCTTTCTGCCACCCATATTGCTTATGGTTCTATCAGGATGGAACCTGTGTTTATGGTACTCGGACAATCCGCTGCAGTAGCGGCTGCGCTGGCATTGGAGAATGGCAATGATGTGCACAGGGTGGATGTAAAAAAACTCCAGCGGATCCTGAAATCGGATCCGTTAATGAATGGAAAGATTCCGGAAGTACTGGTCGATAACGACGATAAGGCGTTCGTAAAGGTGACAGGTCCATGGCAGGTGCTGAAAAAAGGCGCCTATGGAAGTTCGATGCTGGTCGACAGCAGTAAGGGCACCATACGCAAATCCATCCGCTTCAACCCGGCTTTGAAAAGTAACGGTTCTTATCAGGTGTATATGTATTTGCCAAAACTGAAAGAGATCAGCTCACAGATTCCTGTTGCTATCTCGACTGCAACAGGCCTGCAGAAACTGGTGATCCGTCCCGCCGATATCATTGTGGAGGGACAGACTTCCGGTGAATGGGTCAGTCTCGGTATCCACCAGTTCCGCAAAGACAAAAATCCATTTGTAGAAATCAGTAATGAAAAGGCCGATGGGTATCTCCCGGCCGATGCAATTCTTTTTATTCCGCAGTAAAAAAAGGAGGGCTGCACAGGATAACCTGGTGCCGGTAGTGCCCTGACGATTGGCATCCTACCGGCACCAGGCAGGTCCTCCTTTCTCCTTAAACCTCAAAATTTTGCCATATGCCAAAGTTTACACTACTCCTATGCCTTTTCGTGTTCGCCCTGACCGGCGTAACGAAAGCGCAGTACCTGTTAATTGACGACATGGAAGGGCAAGGGCCCGCCTCCGGTAACTGGATTTACAACGCCGGTACCAATGCCACGGGTTCAGTAATTTTTAATGCTGCGAACCCGGGTGTTTCGACGCTGAACCCCAGTTCACATGCTGCAAAGTTTACCAAGGATACTACCTGTTCAGTCTACATGGCTGCGGCGGTCACACTCGCGCAACCGCTGGATCTCTCCGCCGGCGCCACTTTCCGCATGAAGGTGTACAGCAATGTAAAGGAAGACGTGATGTTCAAACTGCAGCCGGGAACGGATTACACACAGGCGGTATTCCAGACCTACCGCATCCAGAACGTGAACCAGTGGGAAGAGGCCGTATTTAATTTTCCAAACATAACCAACCGGACTGACCTCAACCGGATTGCCATCCAGTTTATCGATGGTAAAAAGGCTAATGGCATTTTATATTTTGATGAAATAGAGGCGCCCAATCCAACCAGCCTACAGTTTACCCCTTTGAATGTCCAGATGGGTAGCGAAAATGGTGTGGCCATCACCGTGAAGGTGCTTGGCGGAACATATAAACCAACGCTGAACCTTGCCAACTGGCAGACATCTGCATTGCCTCCCGGTGTAACCATTTCATCCGTGGCAAGGGCCAATGACACAACGGCCTATCTCCTTCTCTCCGGTAACTCGACCGTGAATTATTCGAAAACAATTTTCTCTGCCACGGTGAATGGCGCGGAGTTGCAGGGCACAACCCTCAGCAGTTATACTGTACGTGGGTCGGTGCAGTTTGATGGCAACCCCAGCTGGACCATGATCTATAATGACGAGTTTGATGTGGATGGATTGCCAGATCCGGCCAAATGGTCGATCGATGCGCGGCCGAAAGGTTATATCAATAATGAACAGCAGGTTTATACCGATGCATCCCGCGACAATGCGCGGGTGCGGCATGGCAATCTTATTATTACCGGGAAAAAAGATTTCCCGACCGGTGATCCGAATGCACCCTGGTCTTCGGCCCGCGTGGTGTCCTTGGGTAAAATGGAATTCCTGTATGGCAAGGCCGAGATGCGCGCTAAGCTCCCCCGTGCACGTGGCTCCTGGCCTGCATTCTGGATCATGCCGGTAACCAATGCTTACGGCTTTTGGCCAAAAAGCGGAGAGGTAGACATATTGGAACACGTTGGTAATACGTTCGGGAAAGCTATGTGTGCCATCCATGTGGAGAATAAAAACTGGACCAATGGTGGTAACCTCGGTGGCAACCAGATTATGCCGGATGTGGATACCGTGTATCATACTTACGGGTTGGAATGGTCCCCCGATTCCATGCGGTTTACCCATGACGGGGTCGGGTTTTATACCTACGTAAACCCGAAGACCGATTGGAAAGACTGGCCATTTGACAAATCATTCTATATGATAATGAACGTAGCCATCGGCGGTGGTATGGGCGGGGCGATTACCGATGCCGACTGGCCGGATAGCATGCAGGTGGATTATGTACGTGTTTACCAGAAAGGACTCGGAACACCGGTGCTGGATTCTGTGGAGATCACACCGGCAGACGTATCGGTATTGCCGGGTAAATCCCAGCAATTTACTGCAAAGATCCTTGACCAGAATGGTCATGTGATGGCAGGGGTTAGTCCCACCTGGTCAGTGACCGGTGCGGGTAACACCATTGATGCAAATGGGCTGGCTGTTATCCAGGTGAGTGGGACAGTGACCGCCTCGGCAACATCAGGTTCAGTGACGCATTCGGGTTCGACTTATTTTACAGTGCGACCGGTTAATTACAAACCGATCCCTTCAAAAATTGAAGCTGAGAATTTTGACAATACCAATGCAACCGCCCTGGAGAACACTGCGGATGCGGGTGGTGGCCAGAATGTGAGTTACATCGGTAATGGCAGCTGGATGGAATATGATATTGATGTACCAGATTCAGCAGCATACCGGATCCGTTTCCGCGTGGCTGCAAATAATGTGTCAGGCATGACGGTGAAGAATGATACTACTGTTTTGTCGACGGTGCAGATTCCTGTTACCGGTGGCTGGCAGACCTGGAAGACGGTGGTTTCTGAACCCATTGTATTTGGTCCCGGACAAAAAACTATCCGGGTGACTTCGTTGTCTTCCGGATGGAATTTCAACTGGCTGGAGTTTGTTCCCGCAACTGACCATTCAGTGAATGGTGTGGTGGTAAAACCGGACAGCGCACGGATCCTTGTCGGGGAAACAGTGCAGTTGTCTGCCGTGGGTATTGACCAGGATAATAATTTTATCATGATATCACCTGCGCCGGTGTGGACCAGCTCGGGAACTCATGGTATAGTTAGTTCGACTGGTTTATTTACCAGTGATTCAACCGGTGTTTATGTAGTGAGAGCGGCTTCTGGTTTGTTCAATGATAGTTCTGTTGTTCGCGTAATGGGTACGCCGGTACTGACAACGTTGCTGATTAAACCGGATACACTGGTGATCCCTGTAGGTGCTTCGCAATTATTTACGGCCAAAGGGTACGACCAGTATGGCGCGCAGGTGCCGCTGGTTGATTCGGTGTACTGGTCGGTGACTGGTAGCGGGAACAGCATTAGTTCCGGCGGTTTGTTTACTGCAGGGGTTACGCCCGGGACTTACCTGGTGAAAGCGGTTACCCGTTCGGGGATTGGTGCGGGAGGAGGATCCCAACCTGACTCCGTCACTGGCACCCTCTCCATCCAGACCGGTTACACCTGTACCGTCAATACGCGATACGAAGCTGAGTCATCCTCTTCACGCGCTGCTGGTCTTACGCCCATTACGACCGATGATGTGGATGGAGCGGTTCATTTTGAGAATGTCAATGCAGGCAAATGGTTTGCGTACAGCACACTGAAAGTTCCTTCAACCGGAAAATATAATATCCGGTTCAGGGTATCGACAACGGCACCTGCGAAGATCAGGGTCGGACATGGAACCATTACCTACCGGTTAGTTGACATTCCTTCAACCGGAGGTCAGTGGATGACTATTTCCGATACGTTGACTTTACCGTCATTAAGTTATACCGGCATCAACATGGTTTCGGGTACGATGAAGTTCAACTGGTTTACGATTGACAATTGCGCCACGGCCCCTACTCCATTGGCGACAGTGAAAGTTACACCCGATACAGTGCTGATGGCAACGGGTGGCCAGTACCTATTTCGCGCGACCGGATTTGATAGCCTTGGTAATAAGGTCACACTTCCATCACATGGATGGAAGGTTAATGGTCCGGGTAACACCATAACGCAGTCGGGTTACCTGTCAACCGGCACCACACCCGGATTGTATAAAGTAGCCGCAAAGGCAGGCGCCATCAGCGGAGTGGCAGTAGTACAACTGGTGAATTGCGGGATAAGTAATAATTATGAAGCCGAAAGTTTTTCGGCAAGGCATTCTGGCCCAATCCTGGAAAACTGCACAGATATTGGTGGCGGCCAGAACTTCACGGGTCTCGCTGTGAATCATTATTTCGCTTACAACACGCTGGTCGTTCCTTCGGCAGGAGTGTACCGGATCAGCCTTCGCATTTTGTCCAATGCCGTATCGCAGGTCAGGATCGGTCACAGCACATTCA
>SDZZ01000604.1 GCA_004173255.1 Chitinophagaceae bacterium
GCCAGGTTGCATACAACAGCCGGGGCTTGGCGAAGGCCGGGCGAACATTTTTAACTGGCGGCCGAGGCCTATTATAAATATGTCTCTTTTATTGATAGGCCGAGGCCATCGCGCCCCGGCTTTTGCCAAACCCCTGTTGGGCGCCGTATCAATGTTTTTAATCTTTCTGCTCTGATGTCGTTCGACCGGCAGTGGCGTTAAGCGCGACGGGATCGAAAACCGAACGACGTTTTGTAAATTCCCAATTTACGAAGCGGCGGTCGGTGTGCCAGGATCGCTATCTTGTTTCAGCCACTTAAGGCCGGTACCAACTGAACAACCAAGGCTATTTTCACGAAACATCACCGTTGTTTTCCATTGACTTCATCACCTGGAAAGCCGAACTTTAAATCTTCATCGCTTCAGCGATTGAAAGTGAAACTTTCATCGGCTTCAGCCGGAAGATTTAACCCCCGATAAAACATCCGCTTTTTGTGAAAATGGCCGGGCTACTACCGGGCTCTAACCGGCCGCAAAATTCTTTCGATCCTGGCGAGATCCCGGCGGGTAGCCACTGATGAGGCGAATGGCGCTCCAACGCTCATTTATATTCGTATCCATCGGCGCGACCAAAACTTCTAAAATCGCCCAAAGACAAGCCCAGACAAATAATGAAGCATTACTTATATTCCGCAACCTGCGTGCTTGACGCAAGTTTGTAAAACTTCTATTTGGCTTCGTCAGGTTGAACTTCAAAAGAAACCAGGTCGCTCTGGATCGTCACCACCGGGCAATTTGCTCATTCCGTCCAGCGGGCTTTTCACATTCCGGATCGAGGCGGGTGATACATGCGTGTACTTGATCGTCGTCCTGATATCATCATGCCCCAGCAATTCCTTGATGAACCGGATATCGGTGCCCTGCTCCAGCAAGTGGGTCGCGTAACTATGCCGGAGGGAGTGAATGCCGGTTTTGATATTAATCTTCGCGCGTTTGAGCGCGGTCTGAAACACCTGCTGCGCGCTCCGGATGCTGTATGCTTTCCCGGCCTGCCCTTCAAACAGGAACTCCCTGGGCTGGAATGCCACCACATAGGACCTGAGTTGTAACAGCATCGACTGCGGCAGGTTTACATACCGATCCTTCTTACCCTTGCCGCGTCGGATCAACACCTGCATTGTCCGGCTGTTGATGTCGGAAATCTTCAGTCCCACAATCTCGCTGACCCGTAATCCCATCCCGTAGCAAAGCCGCAACATCGTGTTGTGCTTCAGGTTCGGGGTGAGGTCAAACATCTTTTTCAGTTCGTCGATCGAAAGGACGCGGGGCAGTATCTGCGGTTTCTTTGGACGGGGCATTTCAAAAAACACCGAATCCCTCCCAAGTACCCGCTCATAATAAAACTTGATGGCGTTGATGCGACTGTGGACCGTGCTTTCCGATAGCCTCAACGTTTTAAGGCAATACACGAAATAATCCCTGATTCGCTGGTCGGCAAGATTCGCGGCATTCATACTACCCAGCACCTGCAGGAATTGACGGAATTCGTTTACATAAGTCCGTATAGTGTTCCTGCTATAAGCTTTCAGATCCAGGCTTTCGATAAAAAGCCTGAGCGCAAGGGCATTCCCTTCATTAAGATTTTTTGCAGAAGCATCTTCATGTCTCATAACCGGGTTTGACTGATCCCATCTGGGATCAATACTTTTCAAACCCTAATGCTAAACAATCTGCAAACGCCTGCCGCGGTATAAAAACAATAAAAGACTAATTTATCTTTTATGATTTTTGATGATATTTATCATTTTAAATTTCGGCTTCCGTTTTTATGGAGGCAGGATTTTGTGGTAGAATTTTAAGGATAAAGCATAAGCTGCAGGCACTAAAAAACCGGGCAACAGCGCCTAAAATGCAACCTTATAATTTAGGTATCGCCTTTTGCACTGATTATTAACCCCTTCCCTGTTCCGGCTAATTTTCTACCTTTGTTAGCAAAAGCAGCAGCATGAAATCGGACATAGAAATAGCCCACGAAATAGTATTAAAACCAATCCAGCAGGTAGCCGAAGAAACCGGAATTCCTGTAGAGGTTATTGAGCCTTATGGCCGTTTTAAAGCCAAAGTACCGATCGGGTTAATTGATGAGGAAAAAATAGCGCAAAGCAACCTGATTCTGGTTACCGCCATTACCCCAACCAAAGCCGGAATCGGCAAAACCACCGTTTCTATCGGGCTGGCGTTGGGGCTACAAAAACTGGGCAAAAATGCGGTGCTGGCGCTTCGCGAACCGTCGCTTGGTCCATGTT
>SDZZ01000605.1 GCA_004173255.1 Chitinophagaceae bacterium
ACAGGATCTTGGCCTCCTGCGTTACGCGGCTGCTGATAAGGTCGGTGGTTGTTTTGCCCACATTCTCCTTCAGCACTTTGTTCAGGTGGTTTACGTGTATGGAGAGCGTGTCAGCATAATCTTTTGCCGTACGCAGTTTTAGTTTCTGGTGCGGCGATTCGATCGGGAACTGTCTTTCCAGCAGTTCGATAAACAAGGATGATACCCTTGCCGAAGCAGAATGCGTGGGATATAGTGCCGTAGCGGGTTGCAGCTTCTGTCCAGCGTGGATCAACTCCAGCACATAGTTGCGCAGCAGGTCGTATTTAAATGCATAATCGGAAGAAAGTTCAGCCATCATTTTCCGGTAAATGGTTTCGATGCCGGCAGACTGCTCCTCACTCACGTTAAAAACAGGATATCCGCCCGGACGGAAAATAGGCAGGTCATCCAGCACTACCCCACTCTTTGACTGCACAAGGAATTCATCTGTAAAAATGCAGAAGAAGCCGGACTGCTCCGGCGCTACGGGAATATAGTTATAGGGAATGCGCGGGGTTGCAAAGAGCAGCGCGTTCTTTTGGATCTCAATCACTTTATCCGCATATTCTGCGCGGTTCCTGCCGCGGATCAGGCTGATCTTATAGTAGGCCCTTCGATTGTAAGGCATGCCTGGCTTATCTTTCAGGCGGGCAACAAGGTCTTTAATACTGAATACATTAAAGTGCCCGATTTCCCTGCCAATTCCTTCGGGAAGCACTTCAGTTATACCGTTGTAAAATTCGGGGAGCGAGATCGGCTTCATCGGCTGCATTTGTAAAATTCAAATGTACAACGAATCGTTTACATGCGTTTAAGCCAGCCTGTAACACTCATTCTTGGGCGCGTGGCCACGGTCACCTCATGTTCCATCTCTGCGCTCTCGAAAAAAACGGCCTTGCCTGAATTTGGTGTAATGGCCTGCGGCTGGCCATCCTGGTAAATCAGCAACTGACCGCCGTCGGAGTCTTTCCACTCTTCGTTGAGATAGCTGACCATGGAATATTTCCGGTTATTGTCATTGTTAAACTGGTCCCGGTGTTTTTTGTAGGATGTACCCGTTTCATACAGGGCATAGTGGAACTCATAAGCATTGATACCCGTATAACACGATCGGTTGAGATGGTCAACAAACTGGTCGATCCGGTCAAGGAACTCGTCCTCGCTGCTGTTGCCGCTGTTCTTCCCCAGCCAGTGGATTTTATCGCCCCGGTAGTCCTGTTTTTCCAGTTGACGGGTATTACTTACCCCCGCATACGACATTTCACCTTCCCGGTCGAGCCGTTGGATCTCATCGCGCAGGCCACTGGTCAGGGAACTGCCAAGGAATATGCTGTCAATCCCCACTTTATCCCTGATATAACTCTCGATCAGTTCTTCAAACTCGGCTTTCATAGTTGCTGTTGCGGGGTTGGCCGCCGGGCAAGATAGACCTTTCCAACGCAGCGGCCCGATGTTTGATTCCAGAGCAGCATGAAAATCCTCATCACGGGTGCAAACGGATATATCGGACGGCGGCTGGTTTCGGCCCTGCTGGAAAAAGGTCATGAGCTTACCTGCTGTGTCCGCAACAAATGGCGGTTCGAAGAGGAGATGAACAATCCGAAAGTAAAAGTGCTGGAAGTGGATTTCCTGGATGAAAAAAATACCACTTCATTTCCGTCAGACCTTGATGCTGCTTATTTCCTGGTGCATTCCATGCGGGAGGGTTCAAAGTTTGAAGCAATAGAGCAGAAGATTGCGGAAAGGTTTGTGGAGATGATCGCGGCAACCGCTTGCAAACAGGTGGTTTACCTAAGTGGCATCGTGAATGCCCAGGAGTTGTCAAAACATTTATCCTCCAGGTTAAAGGTGGAAAAGATCCTTCGCTCAGGCCCCGTACCTGCCACCGTGCTCCGGGCCGGCATCATTGTAGGATCGGGCAGTTCTTCCTTTGAGATCATCCGCGATTTGGTGGAGAAACTGCCAGTGATGGTTGTACCCAAATGGGTAGGTACAAAATGCCAGCCCATTGCCATCCGCAATGTGATGGAATACATGACAAGGGTGCTGGGCAACGAAAAGTACTATGACACAGATCATGATATCGGCGGACCGGAAGTACTGACCTATAAAGACATGATGCTTCAGTTTGCCGAAGTAAGGAAACTGAAACGCCGGATCTATATATTACCGGTAATGACACCGAAGCTTTCCAGTTACTGGCTCTATTTCGTGACGTCTACTTCGTACCCGCTTGCCAAAAACCTGGTGGACAGTATGAAGG
>SDZZ01000131.1 GCA_004173255.1 Chitinophagaceae bacterium
TATTATAACAGTTACACCGAGGCAGGCTATTCAAATGAAGCATTCCGGCAGTTACGTACCAGCCTGATGCTGCTTGCCGCAGTGGTATTTGTGGCGGCCCTCTGTTCGGCTTTCTATTTTACCTGGAGCCGCACCCGGCGCGAGGGGAGCAACCTGTGGAACAAAACCAGCCGCCGTCTTTTCTGGAACGTATCTATCCCCATTGTTGCTGGCGGATTATTCGTACTCGGCATGTTATGGCAGAATGAATGGCGTTTTGTTGCATCGGCCAGCCTGTTCTTTTATGGACTGGCATTGGTAAATGCGAGTAAGTACACACTAACCGATATCCGTTTCCTCGGTTTTTCCGAAGTGCTGGTAGGATTTCTCAGTATGTTCTGGCCAAAACATGGTCTGTATTTCTGGGCCATCGGCTTTGGCGCCCTGCATATTCTCTACGGTGCTGTTATGTGGTATAAATATGAAAGGAAATCTGCATGATGGAATTCCGTTATTTTGCCGGGGCATAATAATTGACAAATAAAATGTGATGAAGAATCCGATCAACGGGCTGAACAAAATTTTTGATAACAGGATCCGGCTGGGCGTCATGAGCGTACTGGTGGTGAATGATGAAGTCAGCTTCAACGACCTCAAACAGATGCTGGAGGTTACCGATGGAAATCTTGCCACTCACCTGGTGAGCCTGGAAGAGAATGGGTATCTCAAGGTGCACAAAGGATTTATCGGCCGTAAAACAAATACCACCTACTCCGTTACCCGCACGGGTCAGAAAGCGTTCACCGATCATATCTCTGCACTGGAAAACATGATCAAGGGAATAAAATAAATTTTTTTTGCCTCTTAACTTTGAAATACAAAGTACTTTTAAAATGAAAAAGAAAACAAAAATTATCAGACGCTGGCTCATCTTTTTTATGGTGGCGCTGTTTATCAGCGGAGCGACCGCCATCCCCCTGGAAACTGAACTGGACATACTGCGTCGCCTCTTTCCCGATGGCGACGCAGGGTTCTGGTTCGACAAGGTGCATGAAGGCCTGCTCAACCACCGCATTTATTACCCGTTCCTCGATTACGGGTACGATTGGCTGGCATTCGCACACTTCCTTTTTGCCATACTCTTTATTGGCGCTTACCGTGATCCCGTAAGAAACAAATGGATCATTGAATTCGGCATGATCGCCTGCATGCTTATCATCCCCTTTGCATTGCTGGCAGGGCATTTCCGGCAGATCCCGGTTACCTGGAGGCTGATCGACTGTTCATTCGGTGTTATTGGAATTATTCCCCTGTGGATTGTGCGCCGGCTGATCCTCCGTATCGAATCGGTCCCAAAGCCGGCTGAGCGGGGCAAAGGACCATTCACTTCATTCAGGGTAACAACACCCGCTTCGCTCATCCGGAAAGAAATGGAATTTTTAAACTGACATAAACAAAACAATGGACACTCCTACAGTCGCCAAAGCCTGGCAAGCATCCAAACCAATTTTTAAAGCACTCGCCATCACTGCCATCGTGTTGCTGTTGCTCATTCCCTCCTTCTTTGTAAAAGAGATGGTTCTTGAACGGCAGGCTACGCAGCAGGAAGCCGCCAGGGAAATCAGTGCCCGGTGGGCAGGAAGGCAGAATATTACCGGACCGGTACTGACTATCCCTTACCAGGAAACGACCACCACACCAAGAGGCGAGTCGACCATCACGAAATACGCTTATATCCTTCCGGACATGCTCAATATTGAGTCCGATGTAAAACCGGAAAAGAAACACCGCGGTATTTACCAGGTAATGTTGTACAGCGCGGAAGTGAGGATGAGCGGGCGTTTCGGGCCCATCAATGTGGAACAGCTTGGTATCACACCCGCAGCGGTGATCTGGAAAGACGTTACTGTATCCATTGGCGTATCGGACCCGAATGGTGTAGGGGAAGAACTGAGCATTGACTGGAACAGGCAGAAAATCCCGATGGCCGTGGCACCGGGAACGAAACCCGTAGTGAAGACCGGTTTCCTGGCGGTAGCACCGGTGGCAGCCGGACAGCCGGTAGAATTCAGTTCCATCCTGCACCTGAACGGGTCGGAGCAGCTGCTCTTCACACCCGTGGGAAGGGAGACCAATGTGAAGATGGCTTCCGGCTGGCCCGATCCAAGTTTTACCGGCAGTTTACTGGCAAAACATTCCATCACCGATACAGGTTTCAAGGCCAGCTGGAAAAGCCTGCCCAATAACCGCGCGTTCCCGCAAGCCTGGAAGGAAACAGAATACAACCTGCAGGCATCCTCCTTCGGGGCCGACCTGTTTATCCAGGTCAACAATTACCAGAAGATTATCCGTTCAGTGAAATATGCATTCCTGGTGATCCTGCTCACCTTCGCTGCATTTTTTGTGGTAGAGATCAGCAGTAAAAAGTCGATCCATCCCGTGCAGTACGGGTTGGTCGGACTTGCCCTCATCCTTTTCTACACGCTGCTGCTGTCGATCTCGGAATACCTCGGCTTTGACATTGCCTACCTGATCGCTTCGGTTGCCACCATCGGACTGATCGCCTGGTTTGTCAGGGGCTTACTGGCATCGGCGCGGCTGGCGTCCATCATCGCCATCGTAATGGTATTGCTTTATGCATACGTGTTCAGCACGCTTCAGATGGAAGATTACTCATTGCTGCTGGGTAGTATCGGATTGTTTATAGCACTGGCAGTAGTGATGAAATTTTCGAAGAGACTTCAATGGTAACCGTAGCCATTATCCTTATCCATTTCGGTTGACGCACGGTTGGTTCTAAAAAAGACAGCCTCCCATCGGGGAGGCTGTCTGCGTTTTATGAAGTTCTTTTTTTCGAAGGCAGCACTGGGAAAGCCACCTGCATTTGTCCTGTTATTCTTACGAGTGAAAAGCATTTCTTCGGCATGAACAGGTTGCTTTATCCGTCTTCAATTAGAAATCAAATCCCATGGCCACATACCACATCGGTTTGTTCTTGAACACGCCGTTCATTTCCCATGCGGCATCGAGTCGCAGGAAATAACCGAGTAACGTACTCCTTGCGCCAAAACCATAACCACCCGCAAAAGGCCCTACACCACCTGCTTTAAAGCGAACCGAGAAGGGATTCACTCCACTTGGGTCCACATAGGTATTTTGCGGCCGGCGAATATTTGTTATATCACCTTCCCATGCAGTACCAAGGTCTACAAACTGCACCAGCTGGAAATTGCGGAGGAAGGCATTATTGATTGGTTTGTTAAAGAAGGTAGCAAATACCGGTACGCGGATCTCACTGTTGATGACCACCGCATTATTACCATTGGCAATGTTCTGCCGGAAGCCGCGCATGTTCACTGCGAGTGACTGGTAACTGTAGTTCTGGCTGACCGGGTTGCCATCGTTGAATTTTGGCCCAAACCAGTTGTCGACACCACCCAGGTAGTACACTACTTTCTGCTCACCAAAAGAGAAGTCGCCCGCTGCCCGTACTGCCCACACTACATTGCGGTAGATCGGCAGGTAATGACGTGCATCAAAACCGGTATTGAACATAAACCTGCCTATCGGGTTTCCGTCAGGAGCGGTGGACGGTTTGCTTAACTGTCCGAATGCATCGGCAAATACCTTATAACGGAGTCCGTGCCAGATGTTGCTGGCGGGGTTAATGGTATTGTCAAATACGTATTCGAGGCTCAGCTGTCCATACGAACTTTTAAGGTCATTCAGCAGCAGGATGTCCTGGCCTACCTGTGCCGCACCGGCTGTGGTAGCAACTATCCGGTCGAACCGTGGTCCCAGCGTGGCTTTCAGGCTGCGGATGCGATCGAACGGATATTTAACCGTGGCCATGTAGTAGGAAGAGAATTGTTTGGCAGGTACCCCTACAATGCTGCCATTGGCATTCAGCGTAGCGGTCAGCTCACTGGTAGAGCGATAGTAGATACCACCCCAGTCGAACCGCTTGCGCAGGTTGGTAAAGGAGAAGTATACATCGTTATCACGCAGGTTGGGTGCAATGCGGATACCACCGACAAACTTCAGGTCTTCCATCAGGTCCGATGTTCCCAGTCGGATGAGCCCGTTAAAAGAGCCGCCGTTGGAAAGATAGATCGGTCCGTTCCCGCCATTGAATGGCTGGAATTTATTCAGCATCAGCACCGAGTTATTGAAACCGGTAACTACGTAATCGGCGAAAAATTTCGGTGGCCGGTATTCATATAATTTTGCCTTGCGCAGGATGGTCGGTTCGGGTACGCCATCCGATTCCACCACCTGTCCGATGATACGGGAAGTATCCGGACGTTCATTTTCAAACTCACTCTGGAAGAAATCGGTGGCTGGTTTGCTGGTATCACCCGGCATTTGCTGGATGGGGGCGGTACGGTTCCTCGATTTCCTTTCTTCATCCATCACCTGCTTGCGGTATTCGGTAGGCCTTGCTGCCACATTCCGGCGACGGAGTGCATTCTCATCCACCTTCAGCCGATACATGAGTTTGACATCACCCAGTTTCACTACTTCACTTACCAGCTGGTTATCACCTGCCGTGCGGGTTTCAAGCATGCTGCTCTGGTAGTTGGTCAGCGGGAAACTATACGCCGAATCATTGGTGATGGACACAAAACCGATGGAATCAATATCCGTTTTATCCCATTCCTTCAGCAGGCTGTCCACCTCTTTCAACGGCGGGTTGCGCAGTACTTCGTCGCCGATAAAAACCAGGGTATCCAGTCCGGCCCTTTCGGTACGGAAGAATCCGGCGTAGCGGTTATTGACTCCGTTCTGGTCACTTACAAAGGTGAAGTGTGACGTGTTGTACTGCGATGGGAAACGGGCGTTGCCGTAATTGACACTGGTCAGTTGTGAGATCTGTTTGTAATCCGATTTATTCCAGTTATCGACCAGGAAAATGTTGAAGTGTTTTGCAGGCAGGGAATCGTCACCCGATACAGCCAGCGCCGAAGGCCGGTTACTGCTGTAAATAATACCCGTTTTATTGGGGAAGGCCACAAAGGCCGGGTCCAGGTCATCGTATACATCATTGGTCACCTGGTCGTAGGTCTGCTTGTCTATTTTATAGGTATAGATATCGGTCTGGCCACTGCGAACCGCACTGAACAGCAGGGTATTTGCATCCAGCATATATTTCATGTCCTGTACCTGGTTGAACATGGGCAGGTCCTGCTTCACGGGTTTGAACCGCTGGATGGCATCGTATACGAACAATTTCAATTTGCCTTTCTCGGAATACAATACGGCCAGGCGGCTGCCTTTTCCATCCCAGGCCAGAAGCGGATAGTTCGGATTTTTTTCCTCCTCCCTGGTTTTGGTACCAAACTTCAGCAGCACTTTCCTGGTAACAAAATTCTCAACCAGCACTACGCTATACACACCCTGTTTGAATTCCACCACGGCGTAGGTGAAACTTTTCGGGTTGGGGTTTGCATTGAAATGCATGAAATCCTTTTTACCCAATACCTCGCTTACGCCCAGTTGGCCTTTCGGTGCGTTGCGGCGGCCGCGTATATCCTTGTAATAGGTTTGCGGAACTTCCAGCATGAAGTCGCTCAGCAGTGCTTTGAACTTTTTGCTGGCGAGTTTCTGCGAAGCGTTGTTGAGGTTGCGGTAAATCCTGGCGAGATACAGGAAGTAGGTTACTTTATTCTTGCCATATTTATCGGCGATATATTTCCAGAAACCATGCCCGGCAAGATTGGGCCGTTCGTAGGCAAACTGGTAAAAGCTGCTGTATTTGCCGGAAAGCATAACGGAGCGCAGGTCATCATCCAGTGCCGGGCTCCAGTTTTCAGCTGCGTATTCGATGTAGCCGTCGGTCAGCCATTTCGGAAGGTCGAGTAAAGCCTGGTTGGCTGCAAATTCGCCCAGGTCATCTCCGAAAAGCACATTCTCCACCAGCACGCGGGACAGTCCCTGTCGGATCTGGCGGCGGAGGTTATCATGGTTACCATCGAAATAGACGAGCATTTTGTTGTTGACCAGTTTGGTCACCCCACCCGTATTCTGCCAGTCGATGCCCAGCCCGATATTGGACTGCTGCATTTCTTCAAAATTGTTGTACACCACAATATTGGTACGGCGCTGCATACCGTACTCTACAAACTCTTCAATGGAAGGAAGTTCGGTTTCCGCAATCTGGGCTACGTATTTTCCAAGCCCGAGACCATCCTGGCTGAAATAAGTATTGAAATTTTCCGTCTGGTAATACTTCCATTTGAACTTCTGAAACTGTACCCTGTTCTTCCCAAACTCTACGGTGTTCACCTGTGCTTCTGTTCCGGTGGCAGCCAGGAGCAGCAGACAGGCAATCAGTCTTGATACTTTATTCATAAAAGCGTTGCTGTTTCGTATATGTTATTTCGCGCACGTTAATATTCCGGCCTGGGGATGAGGCGGTATGAATCCGGTTTATATTTGTAGTCAGTCAGGCCTTTCCGCAACAAATTTAGCCGGAAACGGGCATCCGATTTAAAAATACGTAAAACCGCCCATGTTAAGTCTTAAGACATTCACATTTAGCCCCATCCAGGAGAATACCTACATCCTCTATAACGACAGGAGGCAGTGCTGCATTATAGACCCGGGCTGTTATTTTCAGGAAGAAAGGGAGGAATTAAAAACGGGTATTGAAAAGACAGGGCTGACCCCAGTTCTGCTGCTTAATACCCACTGTCACCTGGACCATGTGTTCGGTAATAAGTTTGTGTTCGAAACCTGGGGACTGGTACCTCATATCCATGAACTGGAGCAACCGGTGCTCGACCGCGCAGGCCAGGCGGGCGAACGCTGGCAGCTGCCATTTGACAACTATACGGGTGACGTAGTATATGTGAAGGCCGGCGAGGAAATAAAAATCGGTGAAGAGCTGCTGCAGGTGCGGTTTACCCCTGGTCATTCCCCGGGCAGCGTTTCCTTCTACCATGAGGCCGGGAGTTTTATCATGGGTGGTGATGTGTTGTTTAACCGGAGTATTGGGCGAACCGACCTGCCGGGGGGCGACCAGCCCACGCTGATTGAAAGTATCCACCGGGAGTTTTTCACCCTGCCCGACGATACAAAAGTGTGGTCAGGTCATGGCCCCGTCACTACCATTGGGTATGAAAAAATGAATAACCCGTTCCTGACCAGGTATTGACACGGTGTGGGATTGCCGCCGGCCCTGAAAGCCGTCAGTTTTAATCCGGGGTTCGCCTTGGCCTGGTTCAGGATTTGATGCCGCCTGTTCCGGTTGAATGAATATTTTCTTCCCGCATAATATCGCCGTTGGAGTAACCAATCACCAGGGTGTCGGCCATATCGATGAACAGCCCGGTTTCCACCACACCGGGTAGCAGGTGCAGCGAGGTATTTAATGCTGCCGGGTCGTCAATAACATCGTAATGGCAGTCGAGCAGGTAATGCCCATGGTCGGTAAGTACCGGTTCATCATTTTTTTCCCGAAGGATCACTTCTTTAGCCCCCGTTGCCAGGATCTTCCTTACCAGCGGTTTCCAGCCGGCCGGTATCACTTCTACCGGTAACGGGAACTTGCCCAGTTTGGGTACGTGTTTGTCTTCCCCGATGATAACGATCATCTTCTCCGACGCAGCTGCCACCATTTTTTCCTGCAGCAGTGCCGCGCCGCCTCCTTTGATCAGCTGGAATCCAAAACTGGCTTCATCTGCCCCGTCGATCGTAACGGCAATGGGACCGGCATCGTTGAGGCTCACCACGCGGATGCCCTCGTCTTCGGCCAGTTTACGCGTGGCTTCCGATGTGGGCACCACCTGGCAGCTAAGCCCTTTGCGTACGCGGTTACCGAGTTCTTTTATGAGCCAGTAAACGGTTGTGCCGGTGCCGAGACCGATGGTCGATCCGGCAGGGACCAGTGTGGCAGCGTATTCGCCGAGGCGTTGTTTGATCTCGTCTTTTGACAGTTCATCGTACATATCAGGCAGTTTTATTCAGCATCCGGCCGATGACCGGCAGTTTAATAAATTCTTTGCGTTCCACATTCAGGATAAACCACCCGAAAACCATCAGCAGGAGGGTGGCGAAACCGCGGTTGAACCAGACATTGAGTCCGATCGATTCAAAGGCGGCATGGATAAAATAAAGCAACGCCACAATTACCATGTAGGCGATCAGTTTTTTCCAGGCATAGGGAACATAATAGGCTTTTTGTCCGCGGGTAAATGAAATGACCATCATGGTGCCATAACAAAAGAACGTGGCCCATGCGCAGGCCATGTAGCCAAACGCGGGAATGAACGCGGCGTTGATCGCCAGGGTGATGGCCGCACCTATGAATGTAATGGAAGCCCCGATTTTTGTTTTACCCGTAATCTTGTACCAGATGCTGAGGTTATAATAGATCCCCAGGAACATATTGGCGAAAAGCAGGATGGGCACCACTTTGAGGCCTTCCCAGTATATTTCGCGCCGGATCAGCAGCTTCCAGCTGTCGAGGTATAGCGCCACTACCAGGAACATGAAACAGATGGTGATGACAAAAAATTTCATAACACGTGCGTAGATGCGTGGGGCATCTTCTCCCTGTGCCTGTTTGAAAAAAAATGGTTCGGCACCAAGGCGGAACGCCTGCACAAAGAGGGAGATGAGGATAGCCAGCTTGTAACAACCCGAATAGATCGCAATCTCTGTTTTGTAGTTTGGTGCGGTTGACCACCAGCCGAGCATGATCCGGTCAAATGTTTCATTGATCATGCCCCCGAAGCCGGCTACCAGTAGCGGAAGGGAATATAACATGATCTGTTTCCAGAGTGCGAAATCCGGTTTCCAGCGAAACGAAAAAAACTCTTTGCTGAGCATCAGGAAGGTGAATCCGGATTGCACCAGGTTGGCGATGATGATATACCCTACACCCATTGTCGGGTCGTAGAAAGTAGCGACAAACGATGCCGGGTTTTTTTTCACCAGCGCAGGGCAAACCGAAAGGAAAAAGATAGTCACCCCGATGTTGATCAGTATGCCGAAAACCCGCACAAGTGCGTACTTCACCGGCCGTCCTTCCTGACGGAGCCTGGCAAATGAAATGGTCGTCAACGCATCGAGTGCGATAATGAATGCACTCCAGGTAATGTATTCAGGATGGTTTTTGATGGATATAAGGTCGGCAAACTGGTCCCGGAAAAGAATCATCAGGCAGGTGAAACTGATGGTACTGATGATCAGCGACACGGTGATGGTATCATATACAGTCTGCTCGCGGCCTTTCTGCTGAACAAAACGGAAATAGGCAGTCTCCAGCCCATAAGTGAAAAGTATGTTGAGGAAAGGGATCAGGGCATATACCAGCGACATATCGCCGTAAAAATCCGGGGGCAGGATACTGGTCAGGTAAGGGAAGAGCAGGTAGTTAAGAAACCGGGCGGCAATGGAACTGACTCCATACCAGAGGGTCTGACCGGATAATTTCTTTAAAGTGCTCAAATGTTTTTACAGCAAATGTAAAGGCTTGACCGTCAAAAAACCAATCTGTGTACGGGCGGATCCGGTCCGGCCATGAAGTGTTGCATGATCCGGCCCGCACCGAACCGGATCCGCTAACAGCGAAGTGGTTATATTTGTCAAAATTTCTGTTATGAAACGTTTATACCTGCTTCTTCCCCTGATGGTTTTACTGGCAATCACTTCCTTTGGTCAGTCGTACGAAGGCACGGTTGAGTTTGATAAGAAAAAGCAACAGGCTTTTGTGATCGATTACAGCTATTCGCCCGAAGCGGTGGAGAATGCCATTGTGCAGAAGATTGAGAAGATGGGTTATACCTCGAAAACGGAGAAAGGGCTGTTCAACAAAAACAAGGGATTTATTGTGTTCAAAAACGCAGTGATCTCCGACATCGATCCTGTGCAGCATGATTACATGCTGAAGATCGAAAAGAAAAGCCGCAAGTCGGATGATGAAACCACTTTGTACCTGCTGATCATGTCGGACGACCAGAACCAGCTGCCCGCCATGAAGACCGACGAGGTGGCCAGGGCGAAGTATTTCCTGAATAACCTGCTTCCGGAAATTGAAGAGGCCAAACTGGAACTGGAAATCAAAGGCAATGAGGAATCAATTGTAAAATCAGAAAAGAAATACAAAGACCTGCAGGATGAAAAAGCGGACCTCGAAAAAAAATTGAAGAAAAACGCGGAGGACATAGACAAACAGGCTAAACAGATTGAAGTGCAGCGTGGTTCGCTCGATGCATTGAAGGGTAAACGCAAAAGCAGTGTGGTACCGGCTTCCACGCCATCATCGTCTAACTGACAAACCCGGCTGGACTTACTTGCATTTATGTAAGCCGGCGTTGCCGGTACAGATATATTTTAAACCTTCTCATCCCTGGGAAGGTTTTTTTCTGCCAGTCACTTTTTATATTCGGGTCACTTTTATATT
>SDZZ01000132.1 GCA_004173255.1 Chitinophagaceae bacterium
CAACAGACGTAGTTTTCCGCTTAACCCCGGTTAGGTACAATCAGCCGCTGGAGTCAAACCGTGGATTTACCTGTGATTATTACCACCCACTTGCAGGATTCACTATTTCACGGTATGTTACACTCCGTAAGCATGAACCTGGGTTTCAGCCAGGGGCACCCAAAAATTTTCCGCGAACAAAAATCCGGAAAACTTTCCGACACGTAGGTAGCCCTGGTAAAATGTCTAAGTAGAAACCCCGGCATCATCCCTGCCAGATCCATCCTTAAGAAAGCCGTAATCCAAAACCGAGCTATGACCTTATTGTTTCAGTATGTGAACCGGATGTTCCACTCAATCCGTATGAACGGCGTGTCGCCCGTTCTTGATGAATATGAAAAACGCAAACTCGGCGTTTTTAATCTCCTCAATTTTTTTGGTTTTTTATCGGGCATCATTGTTCCGCTTGCGGGAATTTTTGATAACCAGCACCTGCCGCCCCTGGCGTGGGTTGTGGCCATTTCCCCGGCGCTGATCAGCATCAGTGTCCTTTACCTGAATTATCGCGGGCGTTATGAAATAGCCAGGATGGTTTACTTCGTCCTTTACCCGGTTATCACCTCATTGGTGTACGCGGCAAAAATCGATGTGGGCATAGAGTTGTTTTTTATCCTTTACGGAGTGCTCTCGGTATTTTTCCTGCGGCGCATTGTCAATGTCCTGTTATCGTTCACCCTTTCCATTGCGTGTTACCTGGCCGTGTTCACCCTGTGGCAGGACTACTCCTTCCGCCTGGTGGAAGTGAACCACGCATTTTACTTTTTCAATCACCTGATTGCTGCAGTGTGTATTTTCCTTGGCCTGTTTATGATCAAAAAAGAAAACGCACGTTACCAGAGCAACCTCATCCGTAAAAAGGATGAACTGGAAACAAGTAACCTGGAAATACGGGAGCAGAAGCTCGAGATTGCAGTCAAGGCAGCGAAGCTGCAGCAACAGACCCACGAACTGCAGGAACTGGATGCACTGAAAAACAAGTTATTTTCCATCATTGCCCATGATCTTAAAACGCCGATTTATGCGCTTCGTAACCTGTTCCGCAATATGGAACAATACGACCTGCCGGGTGACGAGATCAAACTGATGGTACCCGATGTGGTGCAGGACCTTAATTATACCACCGGGTTGATGGAGAACCTGCTGCAATGGGCGAAAAGCCAGATGCAGTCAGCCCCGGCCAACCCTCAATTGCTCGACATCCGCGAAATGATGAACGAAGTGGCTGCACTGCTTCGCCTGCAGGCTGAGTCCAAGCGGGTATATCTCGAGATCAAATCGCAGGAACCGGTTTACATATACGCAGATCGCGACATGATCAACCTCGTATTGCGAAACCTCATCTCCAACGCAATCAAATTCACCCCGGAGCACGGATACGTATTCCTCAACGCTGAAAACAAGGAAAGCTTTGCAGAAATTTTTGTGCAGGATACGGGTACGGGTATGAATGATGAAACACTGCAGCGGATTAATCGCAACGAGTTTTATACCACCAAAGGCACGGCCAATGAATCGGGTACCGGTCTGGGATTGATGCTTTGCAAAGAATTCCTGGTAAAAAACGGCGGACGGATGTTCGTTGAAAGTGCACCAGGCAAGGGCAGTGTGTTCTCGTTTGTACTTCCTCAGGAAGGGCAGGCCCTGAACTAACAAGGATATATGTGAATAAATTCATACATTAGTCCATGAACCAACCACTCGCGGACAAAGCACGCCTGCAGAAAACCATCTTATCTTTCCTCGCCATCAGTTTTATTTTTTCCTGGACCACGTGGTTACTGATCATCCTGTTGGGCATCAGCGTGCCGTTGAAAGATGCACTGATTACCTTTGGCGTAGTTGGACCTGCACTGGCCGCCTGGCTGGTTAATCGTCCAACCCCGGCCATCAGCCCGCGCCGCCTGCGCATAGCAGTCCTCATTCTTGTATTGCTTACCATTACTTTTTACCTGCGGTCCGCCCGCTCGGTCATAACCGGCAACAATTACAACCTGGATGAACTGCTGGCCAGTCCGCCCACCATTGCCGTAATCATCATTAACCTCGTGCTCGCGTCCGCATTGTTTATCGTGTCGCGGGCTACCACCTTTATCCCGCGCATATCCTGGATCATCGCAGCCCTGGGGTTTTTTCCGTTGATCATGCTCCTGGTAAATGGCCTGGCTTCCATTCTCCATTTAAAAACAGGGTATTCGTATTCGGGAGTACCAACAGGGGATCTGGTGCTGAGTGCGCTCATTGCTTTCCCGCTGGTATTTTTTATTAATGGTGGACTGGAAGAAATAGGCTGGAGGGGAGTGATGCAGGACCGGTTGCAACTGCTGTGCAATCCATTGCTGGCAGCATTACTTACCGGGGTAGCGTGGGCAACCTGGCACCTGGTATTGCACGTGATGGGTTTTTATGGAGGGGGTTTCCAATTGGGGACCCTGGCGTCGAGGCTGTTTATCAACATCTGCCTGAGCGTTATCATTGCCTGGTTTTATAACCGCTCGGGCGGTTCGGTCATAGTGGCCATGATCCTGCATACCATGAGCAACCTCTCGGTAATGTTATTCCCCCAGCAGGGACTGCTGTGGGTAGTACTCCTGTTTATCGCTGCCGTGTTTTTTATTTTGTACGGACGGATGTGGAAGAAAGCAACGATACCAGCTCGGATTGCAGGCTGATGGTCCGGTCATTATTGTACCACTCATGGGTTTTGCGGATGAGCTCTTTTAACGGATCGCCACTTTCTTTCCATTGTGGCAGCAGTTGCATCAACGCTGCGGGCCGCGGACCCCAGGTTCCAACCTCCTGCAACGATGAATCAAGCAATACCAGTTTGGGGATTGACCTGCCACCTTCAGTGAGATAAGCATCCATCAGGCCGGGGTTCTTATCGCGCAGGTACAGGCGAAGTTTTATTTTTTCAGGAAACAGCTGCTCCAGCAGGGCAAACATCGGTATGTTGAATGCCGCATCGCCGCACCATCCTTCAGTGATGACCACCCAGTTGAGAAAGGGAACCGCAGCCATTACCCCACGCAGTTCATCCGATATGCGGTATGATTGGTCATATTCATCCATCAGTTCCTGGTTTCGCTGGATGTAAGGCATCATTTTCAATGCGGATTCCGCTGAAGGCGGATGCTTCAGCAACGCATGAAGTCCCATACGATACTGGTGATAGGTAAGTCCCTCGCCTATAAATGATCCTGAAAAAGAAAATACAGCCATAGTAATGCCGGATGGTTAAAAAAAACTAACGTTTGATGGACCGGTTTGTTCAGGTCCGGATACAGGGTTGTACGGTCAGGTGTACCGATAGCGGACAATCCTGGTGCTGAGCCAATTGTATATTAACCTGGTAGTTAGCACCTTAAAAAAATGGCATCCGCTTGGATACGCCTGAGCTGTCTAAAATACGAATATGTTTAAAAGTTACCTCAAGATCGCGTGGAGGAATATCTGGCGCAGTAAAGGCTTATCGATGATCCATATACTTGGACTCTCCCTTGGTCTGGCCACCACGCTGCTGATCGTGTTATATATCCGGCACGAACTGAGTTACGACAGGTTTAATAAAAATGCAGCTGATATTGTGCGCGTGGTATTCAATGGCCGCATGCAGGGTGGGGAGATCCATGAAGCCAATGTGATGCCGATGGTGGCACCAACATTTAAAATGGATTTTCCCGAGATAAAAGAAGCGGTCCGCATCCGCGCATACGGAACCCCGCGGGTGAATTACGGGGAGAAAACATTACGGACTGACCGGCTTGCATTTGCTGATCCGGCCATTTTCCAGGTGTTTTCATTCAATGTACAGGAAGGTAATGCTGCCAACGCGCTCGCTTCACCGGGCACCATCGTAATCACAAAGGCAGTGGCTGAACGATACTTCGGCACGGAAGCCGCCATGGGTAAAACGCTGCTCATCGGTGATACGCGTGATCCTTACAAAGTGACGGGGGTCATGGATGAAATGCCGGAAAATTCACACTTCCATTTTGATATCCTTGCATCCATGAGCGGACTGGCGGAAGCCAGCCAACCTACCTGGATGACCTCTAATTTCTATACATACCTGTTGTTAAGACCAGGCACCGATATTGAAAAATTGCAGGCCAGGATCCAGCCGATGGTAGGGAAATACATGGGTCCCGAACTGGAAAAAACGATGGGCCTCAGCTACAGTGATTTTGTTACGAAGGGCAACAGCCTGGGGTTTGCCCTGCAGCCGGTAACCGACATACACCTGCATTCCAATATGACCGGTGAGTACGAGCCATCGGGTGATATGCAGTACATCTACATTTTTGGTGCGGTGGCAGTGTTTATGCTGCTGATTGCCTGCATCAATTTTATGAACCTTTCCACTGCGGGCGCATCCCGCAGGGCGAGGGAGATCGGCATTCGCAAAGTCATGGGATCGGTACGAAGCCAGCTGGTTGCCCAGTTTATTTTTGAATCCATGATGATCACCTGTATTGCGCTGGTAGTTTCGCTGGCACTGGTGTACCTGGCAATACCGTATTTTAATAAACTTGCCGCACAGGACCTGGGCAGGCAACTGACCAGTGATCCCTCCGTCATTGGCTGGATGGTTCTTTTTGGTTTACTTACCGGGCTTCTTGCCGGCAGCTATCCTGCTTTTTACCTTTCTTCGTTCAAGCCAATCCGTGTCCTGAAAAGCAAACTCACTGTTGGTAAAAGAACATTGAGCCTCCGCAGTGGGTTAGTGGTGTTCCAGTTCTTCATCTCCATCAGCCTCATCGTTGGAACCATCACTGTATACCAGCAACTCTCCTTCATCCGGAATAAAAAACTGGGGTATGATAAGGAACAGGTACTCGTTATCCAGGAAACCTGGTGGCTGAAAGACAACCAGGCCGCATTCCGCCAGCAGTTACTGGCCGATCCACGCATACTGTCTGTTACTTCATCGGGTTACCTCCCTGCAGGGCCATCCAATAACAATAATTTCCTGGCGTATCCGGATAACCAGTCGACGCAACTGGTGAAGTCACTCCGGTATGAAGTGGATGAACAGTACCTGGCCACCCTCGGCATGCGGGTGAAGTCGGGCCGCAATTTTTCCAATGCTTTCGGTAGTGATTCAACAGCGGTTATCCTTAATGAAAGCGCTGCGAAAATGTATGGATGGGATGATAAGGCCGAAGGGCATACCATTACCAGTGTGAACAATGAAAACCAGGTCACGTACCACGTGATTGGCGTAGTGAAAGATTTCCATTTCCGTTCGCTGCATGAAAAGATTTCACCACTGGTAATGTCGCTTGGATCCGATTATGGAACCATGATTGCGAAGGTCAAAACGGCGGACATCTCATCATTGCTGTCCTCACTTTCAGATAAATGGAAATCCTTCCGTCCTGAAGCTGCCTTTACGTATTCTTTTCTCGATGACCGTTTCAATGCCACGTATAAATCGGAGAAAAACATTGCCACCATACTTGCGGTTTTTGCGGTGCTGACCATCCTGGTCGCATGCCTCGGCCTGTTTGGCCTGGCTATGTTTACAGCCGAACAACGTACGCGGGAAATCGGCATCCGGAAGGTGCTTGGTGCCAGCTCATCGGGCATTGTGGCGCTGCTGTCGAAAGACTATGTGAAGCTGGTGCTGATCGGATTCCTGATCGCCACACCCATCGCATGGACCGTGATGAATAACTGGCTGCAGGATTTCGCTTACCGCATTTCGATGTCGTGGTGGATTTTTGCCATCAGTGCGCTTTTTGCTGTGCTCATCGCCATCATCACCGTCAGCTCGCAGGCTATCCGCGCGGCAAACACCAATCCGGTAAAGAGCCTGAAAGGGGATTGATTTTATGCCCCGGGAAACCATGGCGGCAACAATGGCCAGATGATGTTGATTTGTTACCGGCTTGTGTGTCCCTGCGATTGGTAATAAGGCGACAGGCTTTGCCTGTCTCATTTGCCTGCAACGATCAGGCTGTCCATGGGGACCAGCAGGCTGCTGCTATCCAGCGTGAAGCCTGACTGATCAAAAGACAGGCGGTCGGGAAACTGGATTACCCTGATGGATGCGGCCACGGACTGGTTATGGGTTTCTTCCCGGACAATCAGTCGGGTAAGCGGCTCCGGTACCCAGTCGCGGAGGGTAGAAGGGTTTCCGAATTCATCTTTTACGGGACTGGTTCCATACCTTATGGAAAAAATATTCTTATCAGGCCTGATAAAATACACCTGCTTTTTGCCGCGGTCATATCCGTTGTGAAAATGTTGTCGCAGCGCACGGTACTCATTTTCCAGCGGAATGGAAAACTGGTTGTTGTAATTGAAGTAACCAACGCCGAGCATAAAAGCACAGAGGGTAAGGGATATAACCAGCTTTGCGGAAGTGTTCCGGATAAAATAAAAGAGCTGCACCAGCAAAAGCAGGGTGACCGTCAGCGAAAACGCAAACATGGTGCGGTAAGAGGAGAAATTTTCCTGCACGGCCAGTGACGGTAAATAAACCAGCGCCAGCAGGGCCATAAGAAGCAATAGCATTGAACAGTTTCTTTTCCATCCGTTGTGTTTGTAGCGGATAAACAGGCTGATCGCAAACAGGATCATCAGTACAGGTGCAATTACCTGCATCAGGATGGACCTGGTGTTGTACAGTACGTTCAGTGAAAAGGCCTTGGGCAGGGGGCCGCTGAAAAAGAAAAGCAGTTTTGACAGGGGGTCTGTAGTCATTGCTGCCCGGTCGGCCCGCAGTATGCTGTCACCTTTCAACTGATACCGGAACATCAGGAAATAAACAGCATAGATCAGCAGGTAAATAACAATGCCGCTTGTGTTGGTACGGCGCCGGCCGGGTAAGGACTTGTCCGTAAACAAGGCAAGAATAAAGGGCAGCAGGAATATGCCGAAGGAGTTCTGGTAAAGGAACAATGAGCACACCCCGAACACCATACCAACCAATATGCGGGTCATCGGTGGTTTCTGCGGGTCGAGGCCGGGCCCCACTGCACCGAACACAATTGCCCCGCTTAACAAACCAAAAAGGGTGGCAATAAAAATTTCTGCGCAGGAAGCCCATCCGATGCTGATGGCCACAGCGGGTGAGCAGACAAAGAAAACCAGTGCCGGCAGAAGAACGTGCCGGTCGAGTGAAAAACCGGTGATCCATTTCCTCATCAGTACCAGCCACGTGGCTGCGGTAAGGATCCATCCGGCAAGTGAAAAGAGGCGGAGGTAGCGGAGGTCCGCTATAGTGGTGACCGAACCAAAAAGATATTCCAGCACACGTCCGGTCAGCGAGCGACCCTGTACCAGGAACATCGAGTAATTGGATCCATCCTGGTTCTGCCACAGCTGCTGCGCTTCGTCGAGATAAGCGTATTCGCCCTGGAAGGTACGGTGGTAAACCAGCAGGAACAGTACAGGCATCGCCGCAAAAAGCAATACGGGTATACGTTTCATTGATGAGATCATGCCGCTAAGATCGTTGTAATTACCTTCGCCACCACTGGCTGGGTCAGGGAATAAACATTTTTTTGGTCTGCACCGTGTGTGCGCTGAAATAACCCAACGCACCACCTCTCATATTGCTGACCGGATTGGAAGGGGTGGCCTGGTTGCTGTCGCCGGTCGAACTCCGGAAAAGACTGAACCAGTATTTGTACATTGCGGGGTCGATACAATACATTTCCACAATGACCTCATCGCCCGACTTGAGGTCTTTGTCTTTTTCATCATCATCACCGAAATAAAAAAGTTTTGAGTTGACGTACCGGCCATCGGTATAGTCATCATTCATAAACTGCAGCTGCTCCTGCCTGACCGAATTGAAATACTGGATAAACCGGTAATTATTCCCTTTGCCCGGAGGGTCGGAGAACTCGACGTTCACAATCAGTTTTGGATCGTCAAACAAGGTTTCCCTTGTGGTAAAAATAGTATCCAGGTCAACCGGTGCAGGCATAGTAGACGTAGCGGTAAAGGTTTGTCCATTCACCTGTACAGACAGGTTGTACGTTTTACCGGACGTCCCTGTAAATGCGGGTGCTTCATAAACCCCGTCGGCAACGGGGGTCAGCGGGGTAACAACGCCACCGGATTCGGTAATGGTCACCAGTGCACCGGCAATACCTTCGAAGCTGTTGTTGTCATTGAAGTCCTTGGTCTGGCTCAGCAGCACCCTGCAGTTTCCGGTTACATTGCTCAGGTTGGCCTCCACCACGTACTTTTTTTCGGTCGACTTCAGGTTGATATCAATCACCTTTTCGCAGGAAACAAGTGAAAGCATAAGCGCACCCAGTATGGAAAGTTGTATGATTGTTTTCATGGTCAGAATTTGAAGTTGTAGGAAATGGAGGGAATGAATTTGAATAGCGCGTACCGCACTGCTTCCGTTTTGTCCGGATCATCCTCGTTGTCGCGGAAGCTGATGGTATATGCATTCTCCCGGCCATAGGCATTGTACAGGCTGAAGCTCAGTTCCGAGCTCCATTTCTTTTTTTGTTTCAGGATGCAGGTGGCCCCCAGGTCGAGCCGGTGGTAGCTGGGCATGCGCTCTGCATTCCGGTCGGTATAATAAAAAACAGTCTGGTCATCCACCCGGTACTTGCCCGCAGGGAATGTAATGGCATCCCCTGTATAGAATACCCAGGTAGCGGACAGGTTCCATTTTTTATTCAGCTGGTACAATCCGACCACCGAAATGTCATGCGTCCGGTCCTGTCTTGCATTGTACCATTTATTGTTGTTGATGCCGTCGATTTGTTTTTCCGTTTTTGAAAGGGTGTAACCGATCCATCCCGTCAGCTTACCGGTTTTTTTGCGTACCAGGAATTCGATCCCGTATGCCCGTCCTTTGCCAAACAGCAGTTGTTGTTCTATTGCATCATTGTTCGCAAAAATATCGGCACCATCGCGGTAGTCGATCTGGTTTTGCATGGATTTATAATACGATTCAACTGTCAGTTCATACCGGTTGCCTGCAAGGTCCTTGTAATAGCCCAGTGATACCTGGTCGCTGATCTCGGGTTTGATGAGGTTGGTATTGGCAATCCATTTATCGGTTGGATTCGACGAAGTGGAGTTGGAAACGAGGTGCAGGTTCTGTACGTTCCGGGCATAGGATGCCTTTACAGAGGTGCGGGCGTTGAACACAAAGCTGGCCGCTACCCGGGGTTCGGGGTTCACGTAAGTTTTGATGAACTCACCACTGCTGTAACTGAGTGTATCTTTTACCAGGCCGTTATCGTCCAGGGTGTAGTAGTCGCCCTTGCCCAGGATACTGAATGCCGATAGGCGCAGTCCGTACGTCAGGTTGATCTTTGAAGAAGCTTTCCATGTATTACTGGCAAACACTGCATTTTCCCAGGAGTATCTTTTCTGGAGTGCCGAAGAGTTTACGCTTTGTGATGAATAGGCCTTCACCTCACCCGGGGTAATGGTATGTGCAATGGAGTTGAACCCGAAGCGCAGGGTACTGCGGCTTCCTGCATTGAGCTGGTATTCCTGTTTAAGGTTCCAGTCCTGGATTTTGGATAGGATATCAAAGTCGTCGCCACCACTACGGATCGAAATTTTATAATTATAGTTACTGAAGATCAGGGAAGTGTTGGCGAAAAGTTTATTGTTGAAGATGTGATTCCAGCGGAGGGTGCCCGTTGCATTGCCCCAGTCGATTCCGAATGTTTCCCCTACACCGAGCACGTCCTTACCGAAATAACCGGATACAAAAAGTTTGTCCCTGTCACCCAGTTCGTAATTGACTTTGGCGTTGAGGTCGTAAAAATAAAGGGTGTTGTTGCGTGTATTGGAGTCGCCCGACAGTTTCAGGAACATGTCCACGTACGTACGCCGGCCGGTTACAAGGAAGGAACTTTTGTCTTTCTGGATGGGTCCTTCCACATTCAGTTTGGCGGAGATGAGGCCAAGTCCGCCGCTTACGTTGTAATCCTGGTTGTTACCGTCATTCATCTTTATATCGAGTACGGACGACAGCCGTCCGCCATACTGGGCGGGCATTCCGCCTTTGTAAACGGTCATGTCCTTGATGGCATCGGAATTAAAGGTGGAGAAGAACCCCAGCAGGTGCGACGCATTGTAGACTGGTGCTTCGTCCAGCAGGATCAGGTTCTGGTCGCCTGCGCCACCGCGCACATAAAACCCGCTGTTGCCGTCGCCGGCAGATTTCACCCCGGGCAGTAACTGCAGTGTTTTGAGGATATCCCGTTCACCCAGCAGTACCGGTATGTTGCGGATATCTTTGGTAGAGAGTTTTTCCACTCCCATCTGTGCGCTGCTGATGCTGCGGCCGCGTGGTTGGGAGCTGACTACCACTCCTTCAAGGTCTTTTAC
>SDZZ01000606.1 GCA_004173255.1 Chitinophagaceae bacterium
GATCTTAATATTATCGTTTACAATTTCGTCGACATGTTGAGCCACGCCAGAACTGAAATGGAAGTTCTGAAAGAGTTAGCAAGCGATGAGACCAGCTACAGGAGTATTACAAGAAGTTGGTTCGAGCACAGTCCATTGAACCAGGCTTTGAAAAAGATAGCTGACAAGAATATTAAGCTGATCCTGGCAACCGATCATGGAAGTGTAAGGGTAAAAACGCCTTATAAAGTTGTCGGCGATAAGCAAACAACCACCAACCTCCGATACAAGCACGGCAGGAATCTGAATTACGAACAGAAAGATGTACTGGCTTTTAAAGATCCCAGGGAAGCCGGTCTGCCGGTTCCAAATGTGAACTCGAGTTTTATTTTTGCCAAAGAGGATGGATTTCTGTGTTATCCCAACAACTATAACCACTATGTGAATTATTACCGAAATACATTTCAGCATGGTGGGGTGAGTATGGAAGAAATGATCGTTCCACTGGTAAAAATGACCAGCAAATTTACACGGAGCTTTCGGGTCATTATGACAATAAGAAGAATCTAGCCCTGTTGATCACCGGCACCGCCACGGTACAAAACAGGCAGAAGTACAAACTGTATAACTATGTATTGATCGGCCTGCTGGCTATCACCCTCTTATTTCGTTTAATTGCTGCCTCTACCCTGATGGCAGAAGGCGAGATGCTCGGCCTGGTAGCCAGCCTGGTGGGTATCCTGCTTCCTGCGCTGTTCATTTATGGATTCATCAATTACATGGGTGCTATGTACAAATTCTGCGGCTTCATGACCGTGCTGGCTATTGTGCAAGTGCTTGCCAGGGGAAACTTCGATGTACTGGTGATGATCGATTTGGTTATCCTGGCCTTGATGGCTTTTTTATCCTTCTATTTAGCCGGTAAAATGTTTCCAAACTTCAGCCCTGCTAAATTGAAGAAAGATGAAAATGGCGGTTACCTGTTGAACTAGATTCCACCACTTACTGGCCGGCAGAGCCTGCTATCTTTCAACATTCCGTAACAGTCAACGAACAGTCGAACCAGATACTAACCGGCCTTCAGCCGGGTTCCGGATTGCTTATTTTTAAACGAAAGTGTTCCTGGAAAAGTCTCCCGGCAACAGCTTTGTCTTCCACATCGCCACCCCTCTTCCACTCCTGAATTTCGATTTCCGTTTTTCAACATTACTCCAGCAACATCTCCGTTATGAAACTATTTTTACTCGCCGGCCTCTTCGTCTTTTTTTCCTCCAACCTGTTTGCCCAGAAAGCTTATTATGTACGGGAGGATGGCCAGGGATCGGGGTTGACCTGGACAGATGCATCCGGTGACCTGCAGGCCATGATCAATAAGGCAAGTGAAGGGGACAGCATCTTCGTTGCAGCCGGAAAGTACATCCCCGGCCGCCCGGCAGACCAGGTGGGTCTGGGCACTGTCAATTCCACCAACCGCGATAATGCCTTTGTATTAAAAAAAGGGGTAAAAATCTTCGGAGGGTTTGCTGCAACTGGTAATCCATCTTTTTCTGCCCGAAACTGGACCGACAACCTGTGCGTCCTGAGTGGCGATATTGGCGAGGAGAATGATAATACGGATAACGTTTACCACGTAATCATTTCGGTTGACGATGACAAGGCCACTATACTGGATGGCTTCACCATAAGCGGGGGTGTAGCACAGGAAGCAACTCCTTACCACACGACCACTGTTGAAGGCAAACAAATTGCCACCAACCACGGCGGCGGAATGTGCAACATGGCTTCATCACCCACCCTCAAAAACAATATTTTCAACAGCAACCAGGCACAGGGCTGGGGCGGTGCCATATATAACGCAAACGCTTCTTCACCGGACATCAGCTATACCGAATTCACGGAGAATGCGGCCTTCAATGGCGGAGCAGTATTCAATAACACCTCTTCCTCACCGGCTATCAGTCATTGTACCTTCAAAACCAATAACGCCGGCAGCAATGGCGGTGCCATGGACAATGAACTTTCTTCTTCCCCGAAAATTACTTACTGCAAATTCTCAGAGAATTTCGCAACGAAAAATGGCGGGGCCATGGCCAATTACTCGCATTCGTCCCCGCAGGTTACCAACTCACTTTTCGCCAATAACGCCACGTATGGTTCGCTCAACAGCGTGGTGGTGTCAGGCGGTGGAGCCATGTTTAACAGTTATGCCTGTTTGCCCATCATCACCAACTGTACCTTCAGCGGCAATAAAGTCACCTTTCCGGATGTGCACGGAGGTGGCGGTGCGG
>SDZZ01000607.1 GCA_004173255.1 Chitinophagaceae bacterium
GTCTAAAGCTTTTCTAAACTGATCTTTGAGCAGGGAAAATGGTTTATAGCTAATCTCAAGACAATCGAGGGCCTTTAGATTAGTTAAACTCCAAGGTTTTGCAGCGGATTACCCATAGTTCTTTAAAGAAATTACCCCTAAAAGGTCTGGCCTGCATCATTTCTTTCCTATTACCTCAAGCGCCTTTTCCATAACCTCGTCCCTGCCTTCCCGGATCCCTTCGATCGTTGGTCGGACAATGATATCAGGTACGATACCGATTCGCTGGGTTTCCCTGCCGTCGGGATAATAGATGCCAAGTCCAGTCATATAGGTCTTGAAGCCTCCCGGAAGAGTGATCAGCGATACGTTGCCGTCGGCTCCAGAGGTCTGGCTGCCGATGGTGGTCACATTGGGAGCAGTCTGAAGGGTCATTAGGGTAAATTCGGCATGGCTCTGGGAGTTTTCGTTGCAAAGCAGTATGACCTTTCCTTTATAATTGTCCCTATTTTTTGTACCGGCCGAAACCGAGCCAGAATTCTTAAAGGTGCCCGGGTGCTTGGGGTCAGGGGTGGTGGCCATGACAAATGGTGTCCGCTTTTCATTCAGGAAATTGGCAATGGCGTACAAGGTGCCCTTGGGGTAGTTCCTGACATCAAAGATGATCGCCCTTGTGCCTTTGAGCCTAGAGATCAGCCCTGGCACCTGGTCCTTGGTCAGGTTGCCCATGTTGACATAGCCGATATTGTCATTTAAAACCCTGATGGTATCCTTGGGCAGATCCTGTCCCCAGGTATAGTTCAGCTGTTTGAAGCTGTGCATTGGAATCGTTTTTTTGCTGATTGCCCCATCCCGCTCGAACTGGGTTTCCATGGAAACCGTATTGCTGTGGGAAATGAAGTGGTGGAGGTCGCGTAGTTTGACCGACGGGTTGGAGGCACCGATATATCTGGCGTTTTCAGCCAGAAGCTGCTCGATGCTCTTTCCGCTAAAACTCAAGAATGCGTCGCCTATCCTGATGTCGGCTGCGCTGGAAAGGCTGTCGTTGTAAAAGCCGGTGACCACTGCTTTTTGATCGATGATCTTGAATTTGAAGGACATCCAGTTGTCCCCGAAATGTTTGTCGGTGTATGGGGTAGAGAACTTGGCGTGGCTGTCATCGATCTTTGCGGTCAGTTCCAGGATGGCCAGATGGTAGGCGGTGGTGTCCCTAGCGTTTTGGAACTTTGGGATCATTTCCGCGAGCACCTCGTTCCAGGGCTGATCGGTCTGGTAGCGGTAGGGGAAAAAATAGTTGATCATGTTCCAGTAGCGCGATAGGGTCAAAAGGCGCATCCCCGTGGATGGAAAAATCGAATCCTTGTATATCTTTTCGTTTTTAAAATCTGGGTTCCCGGCGCCCTGTGTGCTGCTTATGTAATAGTTTTCCTTCTGGTTGCGGTTCTTTTGGATGTAGCTCAGCTTTTCGATGAGCTGGTCATCGAAATGGGTGGAATCCCTGAGCCATCCCATATCCAGGTTGAACTTGGCGTTAGCTGGTGCTTGGATCTTGCAGTTGCTGCATTTATCTCCTGGGCCGAGCTTATCGATCCAGGTCAGGTAAAAGGCATTTAGCTGGCTTTTTGATTCCAGTGTCCTGATCTTGTCAAGGCCAGTAAGGAAACTATCGTCCCAGTCGATTTTCCCCTTGGCCACCTCCGGGTGGTAATACTTCAAAAAACCCCAGATTTTGATAAAATTAGCGGTCTTGTGGTCGGGGTTTTCGGCGCTGAAGCCCTGTAAGGTGAAAACACAACCTAGAAAAAATGGAAGTACAATGGATTTCATGGATGATTGCTTAGGTTTATAAGGGGTTAATTTAGCAAATCCATCCGGAAATTTTTCCGGACAGCGGCAATTTAACAAAGTTTAACCGACCGATGACTACAAGGGAAGTTGATCCCTGGCCCTGATCTGATAATTCTAATGGAGCCCGGTTGGAAGTAAGCTTCGGGAGAGGGTCTTAGGCGATTTGTTTCGCTTCGGTAGCATAGCCGCAGAGTGCCACGTGTGGGAAGCTCATAAAGTTAGTCCGGATCAATGAAGTCCCGGCGGCATAGCCCTTAAGTCCCTTCTGGTAGAGTTCGGTCAGCTGTGGGTCGTCCATTTCCTTGGAGAAGCTAGACAGCAGTTCTTTTTCTTTTTTGTCTTCGGGGATGAGCTCTATTCTTACTGTAGTCTTGGATACGAACTGGTAGTGGTATTTCATCGAGGGGGTTTAGATGTCCTAAAAATACCAAATT
>SDZZ01000608.1 GCA_004173255.1 Chitinophagaceae bacterium
CTTGGACCAATCGGTGAGCCCGCGCCGGCTGACACTACCAAACTGTTCACCCGGAACCAGGATTTTAAATGGATCCGGAAATCAGCACTCCTTCCATTGCAGGTAAAGAATGACCTGGTTAAACTCGAAAAAATGGGTTACACCGGACCGGAGCACCGGTTCATGCCCGCCAACTTCCATGAAACCCAACTGCCAGGCGAGGGTACCCGCGAAGCGGTTACTTTCCCCAATGTGCCGGAGCAGTTGTTATCGCTGGCGAGGTACTGGAATGCCATTGAATACCTGTACCCTTACAAATACAAGCTTTCGGAACCATGGGACCAGGTCCTTCGTCAACAAATGCCGGTGTTCAGCCAGCCCATGACAGCTACCGGATTTGAAACAGGATTACTCAAACTTAATACGGCTATCCAGGATTCCCACGGCGGAGCAGTCAATATCAAAAACAAAGGCGCTATCTATGGTTCCTATTTCCCGCCGTTTTTTTTCAGGTGGGTCGGTGATTCCATCGTGATAACGGATTATATTGACACAGCCAGCTGCAAGCGACAGGACCTGCGTCCGGGAGATGTGATCTATTCAATCGGTAATTCAACGGTCACCGTTAAAAGCCAGGACTGGTACGTATCCGCATCCAACCTGGCGAAAAAGAAAGCCATCCTTTCTTCCCCACTCTTATTACTTCCTTTACGCAGCAAAGACAGCACTGTCAACATCGGAATTTCCAGGTCGGGCCAGCGCCTGCAGAAAATACTGGAACTCGGAAAACCGAACAGCCGTTACGTTAGTACACTCACCGATATATACCGCAGGGAAACCGGCAACGGAACGACGACCACCAATGATTTTGTACTGCGCAGCGTGAATCCGGATGTGGCACTGATCGATGCAGCCAACCTGAGCATTTTGTACAACAGCTCGTCCGACGAGCGGGGCGCCGATTCCGTCATGATGTTAATGCGAAACCACTCCAAAGCCATCATTCTCGACATGCGATGTTATGCAACCCAGGCAGTGTTTTATAACAAACTCCTGTCAGCGCTTGGATGGAAGCTGCAGCCATTTATGTCGCTGAAAGCCCACTCTATCAGGCATCCTGGCGCCTTCTACGAACACGACGCGTTCAGTGGTGTAAAACAGGAAGGCATTAAAGAAAAATACCAGGGTAAAGTTATCCTGCTGGTGGACTCGCGCACACATAGCCAGTCGGAAATGATCACGATGATTATGCAGGCCAGCGGCCCGGCGATTGTTGTTGGCACCCAGTCGTCCGGTGCTGACGGCGACGTCATTGACCTGCCCATGCCGGGCGGTTACGAGCTGTCATTCTCCGGCAGGCATGTCATGTATCCTGATGGAACCCCGTCCCAGATGTCTGGTGTGAAAAGGGATGTAAAAATAAAAATCACGACACAGGCGGTAGCGGCAGGCCGCGATGAAATCCTGGAAGCTGCACTGAAACTGGCGGGTCAGTGACGGAACCAGCTTTCGGACAACAACACCGCCATAAGCAGGCAGCTTTTTTATTCAGGGATAAATGAAAAAGCAAGCGCAGGCTGTTCACCCATCGCTGCACGAACGGATGCCGGTATTGTCACGGTGAGTGCACCTTTATCCACCGACCAGTTCACTGCTTTACCAGTTTCGAGCAGGACAACCTTGCTGCCTTTTTTGGGCACATGGTTGCGCCAGGTAACGACCGATGTAAGCGGATTCTTCGTATCGATAGTTACCAGTGCATAATGCAAACTGCTGTCTTTCTTTTGGGTAAACCATACATTCCCCTGGTGATAATCCCCAACGGTTCGCGTGCCATAAATCGCATCGCCGTTTTTCCGGAGCCATTTGCCAACAGCGGCCATTCGTGTGGTTGCGTCCTCTGGCAAGGTGCCATCCGGTTTTGGGCCAACACCCAGCAACAGGCTTCCACCTTTTGCCACTACTTCAATGAGCGAATGGATTACCTGTCCGGGCGACTTGTACGTATCACCCGGTACATGTCCCCAGTTAGTGGCCAGCGTCATACAACTTTCCCATGGGTTCGGCAGTTGTTTTTCAGGTATGCGTTGCTCGGGCGTTTGGTAGTTTTCATACGGTCCATGCACCGTGCGGTCAACGATCAGCAACCCTGGCTGCGCGTCCCTACCCATTGCAGCAATCCGCGGCATATCGATGTCCTGGCTCCAGTCGGGGATGCGGGCACCCCATGACAACACCTCTTCATTCACTGTTTCCCTTGGCCGTACCCAGCCTCCGTCA
>SDZZ01000609.1 GCA_004173255.1 Chitinophagaceae bacterium
TTTCAGAATAACGTGGATTTGCATTCCACCCCTGAATGTTCCATTTGATTAAATATTATTTTGTCGCGGTATATGAAACCACAGCTGCTGATCCTGCTTGTCATGGCCCCTGCAATTTTGCATGCGCAAACGGTTAAACTGTCAGGCAGGGTAACTACCACACGGCTCGAGCCACTTGCCCTGGTAACGGTGCAGATCAACGGGACAAACCTTGGTATGGTGACCAACGAAGCGGGCTTTTATGAATTCAAACTGGACGAAGGCAATTACCAGCTCACCGCGAGCATGCTTGGTTTCAAAAGCCGTGTTATCACACTTACTGTTTCCAATAAACCCCTTGAACAGAATATTATACTGGAAGAAGAGGAGGTGGCCAGTCTTTCCGAAGTGGTGGTAAAAGGAAAGGGCCGCGATCGATCACGCGAAATAATCCGGAACGTGATCCGCCGGAAGGACGAGATCCAGTCTGCCGCTGGTGCTTATTCGGTAAAAATGTACATCAAAGCCATCCAGGATGATTCGACGGCTATCCGGAAAAAGAAAAAGAAGGTGGTGGCAAATGATTCGATCCCCGATCTTAACGCCGACCTGAAACGGATGGCCATGGCGGAAATCCTGCTGAACTACGATTACCAATCGCCTAAGCGTACGCGGGAAGAACGGATTGCCGTGAAAAGGAATGGCAACTATGATGGGTTATTTTTCCTGTCCACCACGGAAGGCGATTTTAATTTTTACAATAACCTGGTGAATGTGCCGGCTGTATCCGGCACACCTTTTTTATCGCCGGTCAGTTACAGCGGACTGACGGCGTACCGTACAAGGCTGGTAAAAACGGAAGTGGTTAAAGGGAGGAAACAATACACCATTTCGGTGAAGCCGGGTAAACTAAGTAATGCAACGGTTGATGGAGAAATGGTGATTCAGGATAGCAGCTGGGTAATCCTGCATACCCGTTTCAGCCTGCCGGCGTTTCACCTGCCTGCATATGATTTTTTTGAGATAGAGCAGGACTACAATTATGTGGATGCCAGGGCGTGGATGATCACCCGGCAGCAGTTCACTTATTTTTCCAAAACGAATAAGGGGAAGAAGTCCGGTTCAACACTGGTGACCTATACTGACTACCAGTTGGGAAAGGATTTTGTATCCGGGTACTTCGGACCCGAGGTCAGCACTGTATCCGCCGAGGCATACAACCGTGACAGCAGTTTCTGGAAAGAGGTACGGACCGAACCGCTTACCGCAAAAGAACTTCGGTTTATCCGTTACCGCGACAGCGTGTACAATGTAACGCACAGCAAACCTTACCTTGATTCCATCGATGCAAAAATGAACAGGGTGACCTGGAACAAGTTGTTGTATGCAGGGCAGCCGGTTTTCAACCGCGAAAAAGAGCGACTCTGGATGCTGCCATCCGCTGTGTCCATGATTTCAATACTGGGATTTGGGGGAACCAGGATCAGTCCGTCCGTGATGTATGTAAAGGATTATAAAAGTAAAAAACGGGTGGAGATCTGGGCCAATGCCAGCTACGGGTTACGCAATAAAGATATCAATGGGAACCTCAGTTTTTACCGGATGTATAACCCGTTTAACCGGGGGTACTACCGGTTAACGGTACAGCGTGATTTCGAATATATCTTTGAAGGCGATGCCTGGATCAACATGATCAAACGGAGTAACCAGTACCTCGACAATTCATTTGGCATAGCCCATGGTCTTGAAATTGCTAACGGGTTGTTTGTTCACAGTAACTTTGACATTGCCTTCCGCCGTTCACTGAGTAATTATAAAACGAATGACCGGCTCGACAGCCTGCTCGACCTCGATAACAACCAGGCAATACCGTTTGAAGGATATAATGCCTCCTACGGAAAACTGGAGGTTCGGTACACGCCGTTCCAGCGATACATCCGGGAGCCAAAACAGAAGCTGATCCTGGGTTCCAGCTGGCCCACGTTTTATACTATATACCGGAAAGGGATTCCCGGCTTATTCCGCAGCAAGGTGGATTTCGATTACCTTGAATTTGGCGTGCAGCAGACAATCAAACTGGGTTTGACGGGAATTTCATCCTACACGCTGAAGACCGGTACTTTTCTCACGCAGGCAGACCTGCGTCTGGTGGATTATAAATTCCAGCGGCGTGGTGATCCTTTGCTGTTCCTGAATCCCAATGAAGCGTTCCAGTCGCTCGATTCCACTTTTCCTGTTTTTAACCGTTTTTATCGGTCCGAATTCTCTGATC
>SDZZ01000133.1 GCA_004173255.1 Chitinophagaceae bacterium
TTCTGTTTTTTTCTTCTGCCACTCGGCGGCTTTCGAGCGAAGTTCTTTCTCGACTTCTTCCCGGATTACGTCGTTCGGCTCAAATTCATGTCCACAATTCGGGCATTTTATATCGGCAGGCATGGGTGATTTTTTGGCAAAGGTAGGAGGTCTGCGATTTAGTGGAAGCGGGGTCGCCAAACGTCCTGTCAAACCCCGAAAGAGCCGCGCTGGCGTAGGATCTACGTATTCAGTATTGTCTTAATACTTCGTAAATCTACGATAGAGCAGAAATTTTGTGTAAACCATTAAAGAGTAGCAACTATTGTGGTTAACATTACGTGAAGTTCCAACAATCCTAAAGAAAATATCATGCGTCCAGTCCTGTCTGCAAACCAATTGCCATTCCGTGTGTGGCTCATCATCACGGTAATCGCACTAAGTTCATTTCGCGGAATTGCCACACCGGCATCCATTACCGGGCATCCGGCCAGCGCGGCTACCTGTCCGGACGGTGATGTCAGTTTTACCGTTACTGCGTCCGATGCACTCAGCTACCAATGGTGGGTCAATACCGGTTCCGGTTTTGAAATACTGACCAATGGTGGAGCGTATGCCGGTGTTGGAACCAGCATGCTCACCATAACGGCTGCCACAGAGGACATGAATGGATACCAGTTCCATTGTTCGGTACAAGGGTCAACGGGACCGGAGGATTTTTCGAACGACGCAACACTTTCAGTGGCCGCACTGGCAATCACAGAAAATATCACGGGACTGACCTGCTACGGTGCAACCAATGGCAGCATCTCACTCGATGTTACAGGAGGCAATGGCACTTATACTTACTGGTGGCTGAATTCAGGCAATTCTGCATCCGTGGAAACAGACCTTGGAGCAGGCGACCAGATGGTGATCATTACTGACGGGGTGGGTTGCGGAACGATGGCCACTTACACGGTAACGGGGCCGGACCAAATCATCGCCAGCGAAAGCATCACCAATGTTACCAGCAGCGGCGGCACCAACGGCGCCGCCTCCCTTGCCGTAACGGGAGGATCTGGTTCGTACGGATACCTCTGGTCACCGGGCGGACAAACCACTTCTTCAATCACCGGGCTTGCCCAGGGCAACTATGAATGCACCATCACCGATGCTTATGGTTGTTCAGTACTTAAACAGGTTACTGTCCTGGAAACAGTTTCTTCCCTTGCAGCAACAATCAGCAAAACCGATAACCTTTGCGCAGGTGCGCTCTCCGGAACAGCCGAAGTGACCGCGACCGGCGGCACTGCACCGTATACTTATTCATGGTCTTCGGGACAAACCACCGCACTGATCGATGAACTGTCAGCAGGTACTTACACCTGCACCGTTACCGATGCCCTTGGTGCCATCACCACGCAGTCAGTAACCCTGGTCGATCCAACACCAAGGAGCATTATTAAATCAGGTACCAACGTTACCTGCTTTGGTGCCAATGACGGAACTGCATCCGTATTGGTAACCGGTGGTACCGCCCCTTACAGCTATGTATGGGTGCCGGGTGTAACCCAGTACACCGCCACTGCAACCAACCTTGCCCCGGGTTCATACACCTGTAACGTCTTCGATGCAAACGGATGCGGTTCAACCCGTACCGTGATCGTGACCGGGCCAACACAAATTGTTGCAACCACCTTGCAGGACAACAACACCTGCGCGGGTGGTACTTCAGGAATGGCCAGTGTAGCGGCTTCCGGCGGTTCAGGTACCTACACCTACAACTGGGCACCTTCAGGTGGTACAGACGCAGTTGCCTCCAATCTTACCGCAGGGATCTATACCTGTACCATCACCGATGGCACGGGTTGTTCCATTACAAAAACATTTACCATCACTGAACCAGCTGGCATGCTGGTAACACCCGCCTTTGCCAGCCCGGCTTGTCCCGGCGGAAGTGACGGAAGCATTTCACTTTCCGTTACCGGCGGATCGGGCCCCTACACGTACTACTGGACGGGTTCGGGAAATACCACCCAACTGGAAGAGGGACTTTCTGCAGGAACTTATGAATGTATGATCACCGACAGCGAAGGTTGTTCCGTGACCGAATCATTGACGGTAACCGATCCAATCGGGGTAACCGCAACACATACACAGACCAATGCCACCTGTTTTGATACCAACGATGGTACCGCAACAGTCAACCCATCGGGCGGGGCAGGAGGTTATACCTATTTCTGGTTCCCTGGTTTTTATTCCACACAAACTGTCACCGGCCTGGCGCCTGGCATCTACAATTGCCTGGTATCTGATGCGAACGGCTGTGGTACCACAGTGGAAGTAACTATAACCGCGCCGTCACAGATCACCGCCACCAGTACACAGGTTGATAATTCCTGCGCGGGTGGCAACATCGGCAGCGCAACGGTTGTGGCGTCTGGCGGATCAGGAAGCTATACGTACCTGTGGTCACCATCGGGTGGCACGGCAGCAACTGCCAGTGGCCTTGCCACCGGTACCTATGAGTGCACCATCACCGATGGTAATGGTTGCTCCATTGTACAGGAGATTGTTATACTGGAAGGTGCATCCATCACCAGCAGCACTACCCAGTCCAATGTAAAATGTAACGGTGCGAGTGATGGAGAGGCCACTGTTTCAGCCGCAGGCGGTGTGGCACCGTATTCCTATTTATGGTCAAATGGTGAAACGACTGCAGCAATCACCGGTCTTTCAGCAGGTACGTATACCTGCACCATCACGGCATCCAACGGATGTTCGACCACTGCATCAGTAACTATCAGCGAGCCAGCGGCCAGAAGCATTGTAAAATCAGGAACCAACGTTACCTGCTTTGGTGCCAGCGACGGAACTGCTTCCGTAGTGGTAACAGGGGGAACCGCTCCGTATAATTATATCTGGATGCCTGGCGCACAAACTACTGCTACCGCCACCAACCTGGCTCCCGGTTCGTATACCTGTAATGTGTATGATGCCAATGGTTGCGGATCCACGCGTACAGTGGTGATCACGGGACCAACACAGATTGTGGCGACCAGCACACAGGTAAATAATACCTGTTCATCAGGCACAGCGGGAAGCGCTACTGTAGCGGCCTCCGGCGGTTCGGGGTCTTATACCTATAACTGGTCACCATCCGGCGGCACAGCCGCTACAGCTACCGGCCTTGCCGGCGGAACCTATACCTGCACCATTACCGATGGTACCGGTTGTTTCATTACAAAAACATTTACGATTACTGCACCCGCAGCCATGGCGATCAACCCGTCCATCACCGGTGTAACCTGCGCAGGGGGAAGCGATGGCAATATCCAGCTGGCAATTTCCGGAGGTACCGCACCATACACTTACTCCTGGACAGCATCGGGCAATACAACCGATAATGAATCGGCCCTTGCAGCAGGCACGTATGAGTGTGTTATCACTGATGCCAATGGATGCTCAGTAACCCAGTCATTCACCGTAACCGAACCGGCTTACGTAACGGCAACCACCAGCAGCACGGCACAGACCTGTGCTGCAGCAACTGATGGTACAGCTTCAGTAGTGGCAAGCGGTGGTACCCCTGGGTATACTTATTTCTGGTGGCCTTCGGGCCAGACCACTGCCACGGCAACAGGCCTGGCACCGGGCGACTACAACTGTTTTATCTATGACGTGAATGGTTGTGGTACTGATGTAACGGTTACCGTTGCGGCGGCAACCCCAATCGCAGTAACCCCATCGCACGTGGATGCCACCTGTGCAAGCGGAACCAATGGTTCGGCCACTGTAAACGTAACCGGCGGATCCGGCACCTATACTTATTCATGGGCTCCTTCGGGCGGTACGGGCGCAACGGCTTCTGGCCTGGCCCCGGGCACTTATACCTGCACCGTTACCGATGGTAATGGCTGTAGTGCTACTCAAACATTTACGATTGCCCTCGGCGGATCACTCACCGCTACCGTTTCAAAAACAGATGTGCTTTGTTATGGTGGCAGCACCGGTGAGGCAACTGTGACACCAGCCGGAGGAGCGGCACCTTACACTTACGCCTGGTCATCGGGTGGTACTGCCGCAACAGAGACCGGTCTCGCTGCAGGCACCTATACCTGCATCATCACTTCGGCAAACGGATGTTCCGTTACCCAATCCATTACCATCAGCGAACCGCCTGCAAAGGTGATTACCAAATCGGGAACCAACGTTACCTGTTTCGGAGCGAATGATGGTACCGCATCAGTTGTGGTTACGGGCGGAACTGCACCTTATAATTATATCTGGCTGCCGGGCGGACAAACTACCGCTACTGCAACCGGTCTGGCCCCGGGTTCCTATACCTGCAATGTATATGATGCCAATGGATGCGGATCGACGCGCACGGTAACCATCGGCGGACCTACACAGATTGTAGCCGTTCCATCACAGGTAAATGTCACCTGCTATGGTATGGCCACCGGATCGGCCACAGTAGCCGTTTCGGGCGGATCGGGATCCTATACTTACAGCTGGTCACCATCGGGTGGTACAGCTGCAACTGCCACCGGTCTGGCTGCAGGAAATTATAGCTGCACCATCACCGACGGCTCCGGTTGTTCAGTTATCCAAAACTTTGTAATCACAGAAAACACACAGATCACCACTACCTACACATCGTCCAACGTAAGTTGTTTTGGTGGAAGCAATGGTGGGGCTATAGTGAGCGCATCGGGTGGAACAGGACCTTATACGTACTCCTGGTCGCCATCGGGTGGTACCAGTGCAAGTGCTTCGGGCCTTGTTGCCGGTACGTATACCTGTACCATCACAGGTGCAGGCGGATGTACCGCAACTCAAACGGTTACCATTACAGAACCCGCTGCATTTACCATAACCAGGTCAGGAACTAACGTTACCTGCTTTGGTGCATCGGACGGAACAGCAACAGTAAACGTAAGCGGCGGTACTGCTCCATATAATTATATCTGGCTGCCGGGCGGGCAAACAACTTCAACTGCCACGGGACTGGCGCCGGGTATTTACACCTGCACCATCTATGATGCGAATGGATGCGGATCTTCCCGGTCCGTGACTATTGCAGGTCCGGCCCAACTGGCCGCAACCGTATCAACCACCAATAACACCTGTTATGGTGCTACGGATGGTGAAGCAACGGTAACGGTAACGGGTGGAACAGGAGCCTATAGCTATTCGTGGTCATCCGGTGGCTCGGGTGCAACCGAAACCGGTCTGGCCGCTGGTGCCTACAATGTGGTGATTACCGATGCCAATGGTTGTTCAATAACCCAACCGGTAACCATTACTGAAGGAACACAAATGATTGCCACGTCTGCCGTGGTGGATAATAAATGCCATGGTGCAAGTGAGGGAACTGCAACTGTCAGCGTAACTGGTGGTGTTGCTCCTTATACATACAGCTGGTCATCAGGTGGTACCGCTGCCACAGAAGACTTCCTTGCCGCCGGTACCTATGATTGTACCATTACCGGTGCCAACGGATGCTCGGTGGTTGAAACCGTAACTATTGGTGAACCCGCTATGCTGACGGCGGTAAAATCCGGCACCAACGTTTCCTGCTTTGGTGCGGGTGACGGAACTGCATCAGTTGTAGTAAGTGGTGGCACTGCACCTTATTATTACAACTGGAATCCGGGCGGGCAAACAACCGCCACTGCCACGGGGCTTGCGCCAGGATCATACACCTGCACCATTTATGATGCCAACGGATGCGGATTCAGCAGGTCGGTTACTATCAGCGGTCCAACCCAGATCATCGCCACTACCACCCAGGTAAATATAACCTGCAATGGCTCGGCCACTGGCTCGGCTACTGTAAGTGCCACAGGCGGCGCAGGCTCGTACACCTACAACTGGCTGCCATCGGGCGGTACAGCAGCAACCGCAACCGGTCTTGCCGCAGGTACCTATACGGTTACCGTTACTGATGTGAGTGGATGCTCCGTATCGAAGAGTGTTACACTTACCGAAGCGCCGGCCCTTGTGCTGACTGGTACATCAATCAACGAAAGTTGCGTGGGTATGAACGATGGTTCGGCTACCGTTTCCGTGACAGGCGGAACAGGCGCGTACACTTATAACTGGTCACCATCGGGCGGCACAGGTGCAACTGCAAGCGGTCTTGCTGCAGGAACCTATACGGTAACAGTGACGGATGCTTCCGGTTGTTCTTCTGCCCGGGCATTCGTGATCACGGGTAAACCGCTTCCTTCGGTCAACGCAGTAACCAGTGAATCTATTTGTAATAATTCAACATCAGGCGGGTTTGTATTCAGCGGCTCAGCCGTAATACCGACTACTTACAACTGGTCCAATAATGATCCGTCCATCGGCCTTGGCGCTTATGGAACCGGTGATATCAGTCCGTTTACTGCTGTCAACGCAGGCACCACACCGGTTACAGCCACTGTAACGGTAATCCCGGAAGCAGATGGTTGCACCGGTGCAGCGCAAACCTTTACCATTGTGGTTAAACCAACCGCAACCGTTAACCCTGTATCAAATATTACGCTTTGCCTGGGTGAAACCAGCCCGGCAACAATGTTCAGCGGTGCAGTATCGGGAACCAGCTTTACCTGGACCAATAATGAAACAGGTATCGGCCTTGCCGCCTCCGGTACGGGCGACCTTCCATCCTTTACTGCAACCAACAGCACCACGTCGGCACTTACTGCTACTATTACCGTGACCGGTGAAGCCGATGGCTGCGCGGGTACTGCACAGGTCTTCCTGGTTACGGTCAACCTTCCGTCAACGGAGGCCACCAGTATTACCAGCAGCAAGAATGAACTCTGCGGTCCTGGCTCGGTTAACCTTACCGTTAACGGAGGCACCCTTGGAACAGGAGCAAGCTGGAAATGGTACAGCGGCAGTTGCGGCGGCACCCTGGTAGGAACCGGTGCCACGCTGACCAATGTACCTGTCGGTGCAACCACCACTTACTTTGTACGTGCGGAAGGCGATTGCGGAATGACTGATTGCGTGTCGACTACTGTAACAGTAAACCCGCAACCGGTGGTCACGCTTACCGCCAGCGGATTCCTTGCCCTGCAGCCCGGTATGAATACCAAACTGACGGCCACACCAACGCCATCATCGGCAGGGGATGTGTATACCTGGTACAGGAATGGAAATGAAGTGGCAGGACTTACTTCCAATACATACAATGTTACCATTGATACCCGCGGAAGCTATACCGTGAAAGTAACGAGCATCCATGGATGTGAGGCCATATCGAACGTGGTAATCATCCGGGATTCGTTGTCGACCAGGCTGTATACGTATCCGAACCCCAACAACGGGATTTTCAAAGTGCGGCATTATTCGCCTTCGGCCTTTTATGGTAAACGCCATATGACTGTTTACAATGCGAAGGGTGAGCTGGTGTACAAAAAGGAATTTGTTGTGAATGACGCGTATACCATAATGGATGTAAATATTATGGGTGTAGCCCAGGGAACTTATATACTGGTACTTGGTGACGCGCAGAACAGGGTGCTTGCCAGGGAAAAAATACTGGTCTTCTGACAAAGGATCCTTTAAACAGAAAACGGGTGTATCAGTTAATGATACACCCGTTTTTTTGTGTGCCCCGGGCCGGACTTGAACCGGCACTCGCATTGCTGCGAACAGGATTTTAAGTCCTGCGTGTCTACCAATTTCACCACCAGGGCGGATCAAAAAAAAGTCCCCTGCGTGAGCAGGGGACTAGTGAGCGGAAGACCGGGCTCGAACCGGCCACCCCGACCTTGGCAAGGTCGTGCTCTACCAAATGAGCTACTTCCGCTTGTCTAAAGAACTAAAGGGGTGCAAAAATAAGTGATCAAACCCTTTCAAAAAAATTTTATGCAAACTATTTATAAACCGGGGTATATAAAGTACTGCTTTGTACAGTCACTTCCGGTTTTGCAAACCGCTTGTTGTAAAGTTTATAACAGCTTCCGAAAGAAAGCGCAACTATACAGGCGATGCTCAGGTAAAATATAAATGCCGATGAAGAGACCCAATCATGTGCAAAGTCTTTATCCTGCACTTTTTTCAGTTCTTCCTGGTATTCCTGCTTGGGATTGATCATGACGAAATTTTGTGACACAAAAATAAGGGATAGACCTAAATAAATCAAAGCCAGTGCCGTACAATTTCTGAAAAGGTTTTTTTCTTCTTTACAAAATGAAGCCAGGCCACGTTTCCTTTCAATACTCCTTTCGGTTCCGCACCCGGGCTGCGGGAAGGCCAGTGTGTTTTTTTGCCGGTTACCAGCCACCGGAAAAAAGCCCAGTGCGCGCGGATGATTGCCATGCAGCTGCCTGCATCGCCGCTGAAGAGCGCCTTCAGTCCCGTGACCCCGTCGAGCGCCAGCCGCACCGGCAGTACCCGCAGTTTCTGCCATGCCCGCAGGTTTTTCCAGAGCATGATATGGTTGTTGCGGAAGTTGAGGAATGTTTTACGGGAGTTGCCCCTGGGAAGGGTGCCACCGCCCACATGGTATACGACCGATGCGGGGCACGACCACACCTCATGACCAGCCAGCTGGATCCTCCAGCAAAGGTCAATCTCTTCCATATGCGCAAAAAAGAAATCATCGAAGCCGCGCTGCTGGTGAAACACGGATGACCTGATAAACAGGCAGGCACCGGAGGCCCAGAATACAGGGCAGGCATCATTGTACTGGCCTGTATCTTCTTCGCATACTTCAAACACGCGGCCGCGCGAGAACGGATATCCATACCGGTCGATCCATCCACCCGAAGCGCCGGCGTATTCAAACAAAGCCCGATGCTGGTATGCCCTGATCTTCGGCTGGCAGGCAGCAATGACGGGATGTTGTTCCAGCAACCCGACCATTGGTTCAATCCACCCCGGTTCCACTTCCACGTCGGAGTTCAGTAATATATAATAAGGGGCATCCACCTGTTGCAAAGCCAAATTATACCCGGTAGTGAAACCGTGGTTCCGTGTAAAACGGATTTGTGTAACGGCCGGGTAATGCAGTTGCAAAAACTCCAGTGAATCATCAGTGGATCCATTGTCGGCTACAATCACTTCAAGGTTGGACCAGGACGACCGCATGACGGAAGGCAGGAATTTTTCCAGGTAATGCCTTCCATTCCAGTTGAGGATAACGATCGCGACCTTCGGGCTCTGCATCTTCTTGGTAAAAAAATTTCGCCAAACCTACACAAAAAAAAAGTCCGGGATTCCTTTTTGGAAAAAGGGTCCGGACTAACCAAAGCCTGCCATATAAAAACCGGTCGTGCCACTAACTATTTTTTTACCAGCTTCATCATTTCGCCATCCACCTGCACATAATAAATTCCTGCAGGAAGCGGGCTGGTATTGATGCGGCTGCTGTTGTCCGAAATACGTACCACCGACACCTGCTGGCTATTGCCCATGGCATTGAATATTTTTATGCTGCTGATTTGTTTAGCACTGGTAATGGTGACCGATTCCGACGCCGGGTTGGGGTACAGGCTCATCGTTAACTGTTGCCGCTCCATGATGGGTACCACTTCTGAATAGGTGACAGCGCCGGTGCTGTTGCGGATAGCGAGGCGGTAATACATTTTGCCATGCACGCTGGTTTTATCGGTATAACTATAACTGGTTTTGACTCCGGTCTCATCTGCCGCAATGGTCTCTGCGTCTTTCCACGTCGATCCGTCGGTGCTGCGCTGGATAATAAAGTTTGTATTGCCTTCCTCGCCGCTGGTGATCCAGCTGAGTCGTACATCCTTTGCAGTTGTGAGCTGGCCGGTGAAGCTGACCAGCCTGATCGGAAGGGTACTGAAGCTGTAAAAAACGGTCATGCTCACATCGTTGATATGTGCGGAAGGTAACAGGGACAGCAGCCCGTTGATCTCTGCGGATATGGCAATACCGAAATTGGCGTTGTTTACATCATCGGCTGTCCAGCTGGTGCCCCAGAGGTCACTTGGGCCGCCGTAGGTAAACTTTGCTTCAGTGCCTGACCAGGCGCCATTCTTCGCCCTGTTGGCACCGAGCATCGTACCGTTTTTCAGCAGCCGGATGCGGTAGTCGCTCACATAAGCCAGCACATTGATGCCCGACGCGCGTTTGCCCATCGTCATCCGGATGCCGCAAACAGTGGCACCTGTCGGGATCTGCAGGCCGAAGCTCTCGTCGAGCCACTCGGCCAAGGAGGCGTAGTACTCGGGGATGTGCTCGACGAAGTCGATGACCTGCTGCACGAAGAGGTTGCCGAACAGCGCGATGA
>SDZZ01000134.1 GCA_004173255.1 Chitinophagaceae bacterium
GCCTGGCCCGGCCCTTCCGGTACAAACGGCGAAAGCGGCAACTGGAAAAACGAATGTATGGTAACGCCGCCTGCATTAATAGCCGCAACACCGGTAGGCGCCACAATGGCCATCTGTTTCGGCACCTTGTCCCGGATGTAGCGCAGGAAAGTTGTCTTGCCCGTGCCGGCTTTGCCGGTCAGGAAGATGTTGCGGGCGCTCTGCGTTACCATACCGAACGCAAGGTTAAAAAGCATATTCGAACTATCGGGAGCGGGTAAAGCCACGTGATCGGTTAATGGATGAAATATAAAATTAAACCCAAATGACGGTTTTGACGAGGCGCAAACCATGGGAATAAAACAAAAAATGCGGTGAAAAAAACGGACGGGGTTTTGGGAAGCCCCAACCTGGTAGAGGAGGCAGAAAACAAAAATCCCCGCAGCGGTTAGCTGCAGGGATCCTTGTTGAAGTGGTGTGGGCCGGGATCGAACCGGCGACACAAGGATTTTCAGTCCTTTGCTCTACCGACTGAGCTACCGCACCATCCTTTCCTGCTGGTCCGGCCGGGGCTGGACGTTTAGGGGGAGCAAAAATAGGGTTTTGAGCCAGAAATCTGAAATGTTTTTCACATTTTTTCAAGGAGTTTCCAGCATCAGGCTACCGTGTACAGAACCAAAACGTGTTTTAATGCGGAGTGCTCCTGTGCCCTGATATGAAGCCGGGGTTGGCTGAAGTATGATTGCTGAGCAGTGCATACTGAGCCCCTCCGGCGGCAGCGCGCAACAATCATAAACCCCGCCCGGTTACATCCCGTATTGGCTAAGGAACTTGATGCGCATGATCTTGAGTTGTTCCCAATTAAAATTATATTCGGCGAGTTCATCGAGTGCTACCTGGAGCGACGATGTATCGCAGCTTTTAAAATACTCGATGATCTCGACCTGGTCGTCTTCATCCAGCATCTCATCGATGGCATAATCCAGGTTAAGTTTTGTACCGCTGGCGGCAATGGTTTCCATTTCCTCGAGCATTTCATCCATCCTCCAGCCTTTATTCTTCGCGATGGTTTCGAGTGAAACTTTTTTATCTGTATTCTGGATGATATAAACCTTGTTGCCGCTTTTATTCACCACGCTCTTCATTACAAAGTCGTCGGGCTTTACAATATTATTTTCAGTTACGTAGTGGCTTACCATGTCTACAAATGGTTTGCCGTAGCGCAGCGCCTTCCCTTTACTCACGCCCTGGCATTTTTCGAGGTCGGCAATACTGGTAGGATAGAGCGTAGCCATATCCTGCAAGGAAGACTCAAGGAAAATAACAAATGGCGGAAGGTTCTTTTTCTTTGCTTCCTTCTGGCGGAGTTCTTTCAGCATTTCAAAAAGCCGCTCATCAGTTGCAGCACCTGATACGGGTTCCGGCGTTTCCTCATCATCCGCATTGGCCTCCTCATACAGGTTGTTGAGTACAATGGTGAAGCTCTTTGGTTTCTTCGCAAAGGCCTCTCCCTTCTTCGTGATCTTTATCACTCCATATTCTTCTATATCCTTTACCAGCAAGCCTTCCAGGATCATCTGCCTGATCAGCGAATTCCAGAAATGCTGTTCTTTGTCATTGCCGCTGGCAAAAGCTTCAATACCGTCATGGCGGAACATCTGGATCTGTGGCGTCAGTTTACCACTGATAATATTAACGACATAGTCGGTTGCAAAACGTTCGTCGAGGGCGCGGATTGCTTTCAGCACGGTGATCGCGTCGTCCTTCGCTTCAATCTTTTCTTTCGGGTTTTTACAGTTGTCACACTGCCCGCAATTTTCCTGGGTATACTCTTCACCAAAGTAGCTCATCAGCACTTTCCGGCGGCAAACACCCGCTTCTGCAAATGCTACCGTTTCATTGATCAGCTGCGCACCAACCTCCCGCTCGCTGAGCGGCTTGTCGCGCATCAGGTGTTCCAGTTTACTTACGTCCTTGTGTGAATAATAAAGGATGCATTTGCCTTCCAGGCCATCCCGTCCACCGCGGCCCGTCTCCTGGTAATAATTTTCAATCGACTTGGGAATATTGTAATGGATCACAAAGCGGATATCCGGTTTATCGATCCCCATACCGAAAGCAATGGTGGCGCAGATAACCTGGACGTCTTCGTTGAGGAACTGGTCCTGTCGCTCGGAGCGGAGTTTGCTGTCGAGCCCGGCATGGTATGCAACGGCTTTAACACCGTTGGCCTGCAGTATGGCAGCCAGCTCTTCCGTGGTCTTACGGTTAAGGGTGTAAATAATCCCGCTTTTCGACTTCATGCCTTTTATAAAACGCACAATGCTTTCGTCGGTCTGCGATTTCTTGATCTTCGGCTGCACCTCATAAAAAAGATTGGCGCGGTTGAAGGACGATATGAAAATATTGGGTTCCCTGAGCTCAAGGTTTTTGACAATATCGCTCTGCACCTTCGGTGTGGCAGTGGCGGTGAGCGCAATGACGGGCACATCCGGACTGATCTGGGTCATCATTTCGCGGAGGCGCCGGTATTCGGGCCGGAAATCGTGGCCCCATTCCGAAATGCAATGCGCTTCATCCACCGCAAAAAAGGAAATTTTCAGGTCGGCAAAAAACTCCAGGTTCTCCTGCTTCGTGAGCGTTTCGGGCGCCACATACAACATCTTGGTATGGCCTGCCAGCAGGTCATCATGCACTTCCCTCGTTTCCTTTTTATTCAGCGTCGAATTGAGGAAGTGGGCTACTTCGTCGCGGCTGCTGAACCCACGCACCAGGTCGACCTGGTTTTTCATCAGTGCAATCAGCGGTGACACGATGATGGCTACGCCTTCCGATATGAGTGCGGGCAACTGGTAACAGAGGCTTTTACCCCCTCCGGTTGGCATAATCACAAACGTATCGTGCCCGGCCAGCAGGGATTCAATCACTTTTTCCTGTGTACCCTTGAATTTATTGAAACCAAAATGTTCCTGGAGCTTTTCATGCAGGTCGAACACCGGCTGTTTGCCGGTTTTGGTGGCCCGGGCGGCCTTTTTAGCCGCGGGCTTTTTTGGAGTAGATGTTGCCATTAATCGAGTTATTTCCTTCCCACAATAAATCTTGCGTTCTATTTAAGATACTCAAATTTCCCTGCAGGAGAGCAGTTAGATATTTCTTTTTTTACAAACGGCAAGACAACTCTCAGGTGATTAGGTGTTTACCCTTTAAAAAAATGAGGAATAAATGAGGAATCCCAAAAATTGTTGAATTAGCCACCACAAAGTATCCCGACACGCACCGATCCCTGGAAGTCCGCGAATGTACATTGCCAACCGCGATTCTCATAGTGATAAACCGTTAAAATTCTGTGGTTATCACGCGGGTGGTTAGTTCACCCCAATACTCTAATTTTGCGCCAGTCAATGGCGACCGACATCCTCCATATAGCTAAACGTACCATCGAACTGGAAGCCCGGTCGGTGGCCGGCTTGTCTGAATATATCGATGAAAGTTTCGAAAAAGCCGTGCAGGCCATGGCCGACTGCAAAGGCCGCATTGTAGTGAGCGGCATTGGCAAAAGCGCAGTCATAGCGCAGAAAATTGTGGCCACGTTTAATTCAACCGGCACCCCTTCCATATTTATGCATGCTGCCGACGCCATCCATGGGGACCTGGGCATGGTGCAGGCGGAAGATATTGTGATGATCCTGAGCAAAAGCGGGGAGAGTCCGGAGATTAAGGTGCTGGTGCCCCTGATCAGGAATTTCGGGAACCTGCTGGTAGGTGTGGTCGGCAATACCGCCTCCTTCCTGGCAACCAACTCCAGTATCATCCTGAACACAACGGTAGACCAGGAAGCCTGTCCGAACAACCTGGCACCCACGAGCAGCACAACCGCTCAACTCGTGATGGGAGATGCGCTGGCCGTTTGCCTGATGGAGCTCAAGGGATTCCATACCGATGATTTTGCCAAATTCCATCCTGGCGGGACTCTGGGTAAAAAACTCTATCTCCGCGTCAGTGACCTTTCTTCCACCAATGAAAAACCGGCCGTGCTTGCCACCCATACATTGAAGGAAGTGATTTTCGAGATGACGAAAAAGCGGCTGGGGATGACCGCGGTAGTGGATGCTGATGAGCAGCTGCTGGGCATCATTACTGATGGTGACCTGCGGCGGATGCTGACCAACCGGGCGCAGATTGACGACAGTGTAACTGCGGCAGATATCATGACGGCCAACCCAAAAACCATCGAACCCGACCTGCTGGCGGTGGAGGCGCTGGACCGTCTGCGTAAATTCGAGATCACCCAACTGGCAGTAACCTCAGGCGGCAGATACCTGGGGGTGATCCACCTGCACGACCTCATCAAAGAAGGATTGATTTAATAACTATATAGCAACTGGGACCAAAATAATTATGAATAAACATCACTACGTGGCCATCATGGCCGGAGGAATCGGAAGCCGTTTCTGGCCGATCAGCCGCAGCAATCACCCTAAACAGTTCCTGGATATCCTTGGAACGGGCAAAACGCTGATCCAGCAAACCTTTGAAAGGTATACCAAACTGGTCCCGGTCGAAAACATCTTTATTATTACCTCACAGGAATATGTAAACACGGTCAGGGAGCAACTTCCTGAAACACCGGTGGAAAATATCCTGGCTGAACCATCAAGGAAAAATACTGCACCCTGTATTGCATACATCGCCTTCAAGCTGATGCAAAAAGACCCGCAGGCCCTGATGATAGCTGCCCCGGCAGATCACCTGATTATGGACATGGATGCTTTCCTGCAAACCGCCAACAATGCGTTCAACTTTGTGGACCATATCAACGCACTGGTGACAATTGGTATCAAACCCACCCATCCCAACACAGGGTACGGGTATATACAGCATGACCTGCCTGAAGCCGCACCAAATGTATATAAGGTGAAAACTTTCACCGAAAAACCTAACCTTGAACTGGCAAAAACTTTCCTGTCCAGCGGCGACTTCCTCTGGAATGCCGGCATCTTTACCTGGAAAGTAAAAAATATCCTGGCGGCCTTTGAGAAGTTCCTCCCCGAAATGTTCGAAGTATTCGCAGCAGAGAAAGATAACTTCAACACCCCTGGCGAACAGGCGGCGATCGATCGCGTTTACCCGCAGTGTACCAATATCTCGATTGACTTCGGCATTATGGAACAGGCGGAAAATGTATACGTGATACCTGCCAGCTTCGAATGGAGCGACCTGGGTACCTGGAACAGCGCATGGGACAATATGGAAAAGGACTATTTCAACAATGCAGTGGCCGGCAATAATGTAATGGTCATCGATGCGGAAAACTGCATGGTGCATGTACCCGATCACAAACTGGTGTTGCTGCAGGGCCTGTCGGACTACATCATCGTTGATACCAAGGACGTACTGATGATCTGCAAAAAGGAAAAAGAGCAGGACATCAAGGAGTACGTGGCAGAAGTAAAACGGAACAAGGGAGATAAACACCTGTAGCCTTTGCAATACCCGCTCAACAATATCCTGTTTCTCGATATTGAAACTGTTCCCCAGTACGCATCGTACGGGGAAGTACCCAACGAATGGAAAAAACTCTGGGACCACAAGGCCGCGCAGCTGATCAGGGGAAAGGAAGAAGAAACCGAATCATCCGTGTATCCCACTGCCGGGATCTATGCCGAATTTGGACGGATCATCTGCATCAGCTGCGGTGTCATGCAGGGAAGCGGACCTCTCCGTAAAATCCTGATCAAGTCATTCCGCGGACATGATGAAAAATCATTGCTTCACGACTTTGCCGATATGCTGCTTAAGTGGTCGGTGCCCGAACCAAAATATCTTTGCGCGCACAACGGGAAAAATTTTGATTTCCCTTACCTGTGCCGTCGTATGCTCATCCTTGGGGTAACCATTCCGCCGATCCTTAACTCCGCCGGAAAGAAACCATGGGAAGTGAGTCATATCGACACGCTTGAATTATGGAAGTTTGGTGAGTACAAGAATTTTACCTCCCTGAACCTGCTGGCCCACGCACTGAATGTACCCACACCGAAAGACGATATAGATGGAAGTATGGTGTGGCAGGTATACTGGATCGAAAAAAACCTCGAGCGTATTGTTACCTATTGCCAGAAAGATGTGGTAACCGTAGCACAGGTATTGTTGCGGATGCAGGGGGAGCAGTTGATCGGCCAGGAACGCATTGAAATAAAATAACCATGCATATTGAATCGCTGCGTGACTACTGCCTGTCCAAACCGGGAACGGAAGAAGAACTTCCCTTTGGTCCGGATACACTGGTATTTAAAGTAAATAAAAAGATTTACCTGCTGACGGGCCTCAACGGCGAAGGGCTACGTTTCAATATTAAATGTGATCCGGCCCGGGCGATTGAACTCCGGGAAGAATACCCAACCGTGTTGCCAGGCTGGCACATGAATAAAAAACACTGGAATACGATTGTCGCCGATGGCTCAGTCCCCGACAGCATACTAAAGGAATGGATTGATCATTCCTATGAACTGGTTGCGGGCAAATCGAAAAAACAGACTAAAAAGAAAAAATGATCCCATCGATCCATTCAAAACTCCCGGCAGTTGGCACCACTATTTTTACGGTGATGAGCGGACTGGCAGCAGAGCATAACGCGGTGAACCTTGGCCAGGGATTTCCCGATTATGACATGGATAGCGAACTGGTAGGTCTGGTAAACAAAGCCATGAAAGACGGGTACAACCAGTACGTACCGATGCAAGGCTACCTTCCGCTTCGCGAGGCCATAGCTGAAAAAGTACATGCCCTGTACGGGGCCTCGATTGATGCGGGGTCAGATATCACAATTACACCAGGCGGCACTTATGCAATCTATACTGCACTGACAACCGTGCTCCGCCCGGGCGATGAAGTCATTGTTTTTGAACCAGCCTACGACAGTTATATCCCAAACATTGAAGTGAACGGTGCAACGGCCATCCGGCTGCCGCTGCGATATCCCGATTATTCAATCGACTGGCAAATGGTAAGGAATGCAATCACGGACCGCACCAGGGTAATCATGATCAACAGTCCGCATAACCCTACAGGTGCGGTTTTACGGGCGTCAGATCTGGAAGAATTACGGAAAATAGTGAGCAACACCAATATCTTTATCCTGAGCGATGAAGTATACGAACACCTGGTATTCGATGGTATCCCGCATGAAAGCGTACTGCGGTACCCGGATCTCATGGAACGAAGTTTTGTTTGTTTCTCCTTCGGTAAAGTGTACCACTGCACCGGATGGAAACTCGGGTATTGTATCAGCAATGCATCACTGATGACTGAATTCCGGAAAGTACACCAATACAATTGCTTCTCGGTCCACTCCCCCTCGCAGGTGGCGTTGGCCGGGTTCCTGTCCAACAGGGAATCCTATCTCGGGCTCGGTACCTATCTGCAGGAGAAAAGGGATTACTTTACCACGCTGATGAAGCAGACAAGGTTTGACCTGCTTAGCAGCCATGGCAGCTATTTTATCTGTGGCACCTATAACCGCATCAGCGATGAGGGTGACTCCGCATTTGCCAAAAGGCTGACCATTGAACATAAGGTCGCCACCATTCCTGTATCAGCCTTTTACAAAGACGCCACAGACAACAAGGTGATCCGTTTCTGTTTTGCTAAAAAGCGAGAAACACTGGAATCTGCCGTGGAAAAACTGGCCCGGCTTTAACCTGAACAACGATCTTTGCAACAGATAACATTTCAACTATGCAGCACAAATTATCTATTACCGAAAAACTGATCCTGGGGCTGGTTGCTTTAATCGTGGCAGTCGGAATTTATCTTTTCTATACCAACCTGGATGCCTTCATTATCTATACCGAAGAGGATGGATCGGTAGAATGGCTCACAGTACTGGGTTTGCTGCTTGGATGTGCTGTTTGCATTGAACGATTTATCCGGTTACGCAAAGAACGTTCATGGTGGTTCCTGACGGTAGTTATCTTGCTCGGCCTCCTGATGTTTGCAGCCGCAGGTGAGGAAATATCCTGGGGGCAGCGCATCCTGGGCATCAGGAGTTCGGAATTTTTTATCGAGAATAACGCGCAGGGTGAAACAAATTTCCATAACCTGGTAGTTGGTGGTGAAAAACTGAACAAAATCATTTTCTCCATCGGCCTGTCCATTGCATTGGGTATCTATCTTGTACTTTTCCCCATCCTTTACCGGAGTAAAGAAGGATTCAGGCGTTTTGTTGACCGCAGCGGCATTCCGGTCGCCAGGCTTTACCAGGTAATTTCAATTGGGGTATTATATGGCCTGACGGAAATCATGCGTCATGGAAAAAGGGCGGAGATCCTGGAGGCCGGCATCACCCTGCTTTTTTTTATCATTGTTTTATACCCTTCCAACAAGGAAATATTCAGGAAGAAAAGGCTGGGCTGAACAGGCAGATAAAGCTTTTCACTACCGGTATATCCGGGCAACCATGAGCGTGTCGACTTTGCTCCAGCGGGTGGATGGATTCAGGAACTTCAGTTTCATGGTCGAGACGTTGTAGTCCGGGTGACTGACAATTGTATCTATCTTAAAACCATCGATGAGCAGTTGGTTGGCGACTGGCGTGTTGACCAGGAAAAGGTTTCCTTTCAGCGAATCATACTGTTCTTTCAGGAGCAGCGGATCAGCTACCCGGTGATTGACGTTCCTGTAAAAATCAAAACTGTGGGAGTTGTTATCCAGCAGTACGAGCTTGCTGTCGTCGAGGTTTATGTGTTTTTCCTCAATCACTTTTACCAGCTCATTTCCCCCCTGGTATTTAAACAGGTTTGGAAAGAAATTATAGTTGAGGTAAAAATTGAACAGCAGTAATCCGAACACACCAACGTACATCAGTTTCACCGGTTTTGTAAACTGGCGTCGCAGCAGGAAAGTAATAAACGCGAGGATGGCTAACGGTCCGGCCAGTTGCACAAACCAGTTGAGCGGTGTGAAAAAATAATAATTGAGGATGAGGGTCGCAACGATAATAAGGATACCGATAGTGAGGTGGAGGGCGTAAAAGAAACGGATGCCTTTACGGAAAGACAGCACCAGTCGCAGGTACGGCGCAGTGAAAACAGCAGCAAGTGGCAGCAGCATAAATATGTAATGCGGCATCTTGAATTTCGAGAACGAAATAGTAAACAGGATAAACCCGAAGGCAAGGGCTGCAAAATTGAACGGGTAATTCCACTTCTTCCGTATAGTCATCCTTTTTATCCAGAACACCAGCGCGGCGTATGCCGCAATGCACCAGGGGAAAAAGGCCCAGAGAAATGTGTGGTACAGGAAGAACACACTGCTGTTGCGGCCTCCCTTATTAAAGCTGTCTCCTTTAAACCGTTCGAAATTCTGGTCCCACAGGATAAATTTCACCCCCGAAATATTTGTCATTCCGCGGATATTTTTTTCCGGGTGGAGGTCATATTGCAGATAGTAGGCGTACAACACCGGTGAAATAAACACAAGGAAGAGCGGGATAAAAAGCCATGTCTTCGGTGACAGCAGCACCTTCCATTTGCGGCCGGTAAGCAGGTAAAAGAATGCAGCAGCAAATATGATGAAGACGCCGATCCATCCCTTGGTTGAAAAAGCAATGGCTGCACCAAGCGCAGCAAGTACAATATTGACCAGTTTATTTTTATCGATGTAAACCACCAGGTGCCATAGACCAAAAATAATGGCAGCTGCCAGCGGGGTTTCCATGCGGGCATCGTTGATCGAAAGAATAAATCCTTCAGCGGTTGCCAATATAAGTGCGGCTATTTTAGCCGTTGTTTTATCGGACAGGTGACGGGTCAGTTTGTAAGTACTGAACACCGTAATCAGCGCGAAGATGACGGCTGGCAGGCGGTGTGCAAATGTATTTATGCCAAAAATTTTAAAACTGAGTGCCGAACTCCAGAACAGGAAATGTGGTTTATCAAGGTAATCCATTTCCCGGTCCACCAGGCTTGCATAATCGTTATGTTCGAGCATATGCAGCGCGATATTGGCGTGGTGTGCGGCGTCTTTGTCCATCAGCGGGAATAACAGGGAACCTGCGTAAACAACCAGGCAGAGGAAACCTGCCAGGTACTGGGTAAAGTCTTCCTTTTGGAGGCTGATGCTGTAATGTTTCAAATAAAAATATTTAAAGACCTGCCTGGGCACTGATCTCAAGCATGCGGTCGATTGGTTTTTTTGCTGCCAGCCGGAGTTGTTCATCCATATGG
>SDZZ01000135.1 GCA_004173255.1 Chitinophagaceae bacterium
ATAATAGTCGCATTTATCGCCACTATTCTGTTTTTCAGCTGTGAAAAAGAAAATGATAAAAACTGCACTGAAGCGAAGTCAACTTTCAGCTGGCAGAAAGACCGTTCCCTTCAGGAAGCCAATACGCTGATCGAAGGCGATACAATAAAGTTTATGACTATCCATGGCGGTGATGACCTGCTGTTCACTTACCAGTACGACAGCGGCGAATGCCGGGATATACAGGATGACGACTACACGCGCTACATCCGTTTTGTTGTGCCCAAAACCGCTACCTCTTTCAGTTATACCGATGCCCAACTGGCCGCCTGCAGTGCCCATTACACGGTGAGCGGATGGTGGGTCAATTCCGGCGCTACCCCTATCAGCAGGGGAACGATCACCGGCACACTGGTGAATGCTTCGCAGTGGAAGGTGAACCTGGATATTTTACTGGGGCCAGGCGCCGAAGCCGAGCATATCGTGCTGCAACAATATTTCAGCCTGAAGTAGATATTGTCTTAAACCAATTTCCCGTGATATAAATCCCGCTGATCATCCGGCAGGCTAACCGGAAGTTATCATTCCCGCTTTTACATTGATACCTGATATGCGCAGGACACCTAATTTTACAACATGGAACAGGAAGTCCTCATCGTCGATTACCAGCCACAGCATGCAGCTGCGTTCAGGGACCTTAACCTTGCATGGATCGCCGCTGCACACACTGTGGAGGAGGATGACCTGCGGGTGTTATCCGACCCGCAGAAATACCTGCTGGCCGATGGTGGGGCAATCATCATCGCGTTACATGGGGAAACGGTAGTAGGCACCTGTGCTTTGCGCAAAGCAGGTGAAGGCATTTTTGAAATGACCAAGATGACGGTCGACAGTTCCATGCGCGGTCATTCAATCGGACGCCGTCTTTGCGAAGCGATCATCGGGAAGGCGAAACAGCTTGGCTGCACTACGCTGGACCTCTATTCCAACAGGAAGGGGTCAGCGGCTGCCATCAATATGTACCGGTCGATGGGGTTTAAAGAAATAGCCCTGAACCCAGGGGTATATGCCCGTGCCGATATAAAGATGCGGATGGAGCTGTGAAGCAGTAGCTTTTCTTTGCCGAAAACATTTTCACGTAATCAATGTTACAGCAATATGGATCTCCAGATAACAAATAAAACAGCCTTTGTCAGCGGCTCTACTGCCGGAATCGGATTCGCTATTGCACACAGCCTGCTGCAGGAAGGTGCAAAAGTCATCATCAATGGTCGCAGCCAGAAAACCATCGATGCAGCCGTAAAAAAGCTACAGGATCTGGTGCCTGGTGCCAACGTGTCCGGTATTCCTGCGGATTTTTCCAAAGCGGACGAAGTGCAAAAGCTGGTAGACCAGCTGCCGGAGATCGACATCCTGGTCAATAACGCGGGCATCTTTGAACCCAAGGCATTTGCAGAGATTCCTGACGAAGACTGGTTCCGCTTTTTTGAAGTAAACGTGATGAGTGGTATCCGCCTTGCACGGGCAGTGTTTCCATCCATGCTGAAAAAAAACTGGGGCCGCATAATTTTTATTTCCAGTGAATCGGCTGTGTTTATCCCGGATGAGATGATCCATTACGGTATGACCAAAACTGCCCAACTGGCCATTGCCCGAGGGCTGGCAGAACTCTCGAAAAAATCCGGGGTTACCGTCAACTCCATCCTGCCCGGGCCAACCCGTTCGGAAGGCGTGGAAACTTTTCTCACCGACCTGTCCAAAGCAAATAACATCAGCGTGGAAGAAGTGGAAAAGGATTTTTTCAAAAACCTGCGACCCACTTCATTGCTGCAGCGTTTTGCAACGGTGGATGAAATTGCGCATACCGTTACCTATTACTGCAGTCCGCTGGCTTCGGCCACCAACGGCGCTTCTATACGGGTTGAGGGCGGCCTGGTGAGGTCAATCCTTTAGTACATTCCTGGCCAGTGTCACGCGCAGGTGGCCTATCCCCCAATCTTTCGAATGCCCGGGCTAACCGAGCGCGCTTTTAATTTTACTTAACTGGTGCGCATGCCGTTTGGTGTGCACATGCGCAAAGCTGATCAGTTCCAGCCGGGTGAGCGGACCGGAATTAGGGAACTGAAAATCCAGGCAGGTAAGGGACAGGTCTTCCGTTTCTGCAATTTCAATAATCTGGTCGAATGATGCTGAAAGAGCGTTGATCATTTCCTGCTGGTCATGTTTTTTATCGGATGGTAGGATGAAGTCGGGCGATTTCAATTTCGTGCTGAAGTCAAGGAAGATTGTTTCCAGCTCTGCCACCTTTGCGGCCGGATCACGGCTGGTGTCGGCTACATTTCCTTTCATGATTGATGGCATACCGGACACCGATTTATAAACATGCTCGGCCACCTGACCCGGCGTCCAGCTTCCTGCGAAGGGCACCTTATTAAATTCCTCGTGGGTAAACAGGCGGCATGCATCGAGAAACTCCCTGCTGGTCACTGTTATTTTTGCACTCACATCCGATTGCACGGAAGATGGAACTGAAGTAGTCATATGTAGATCGTTTAATGACCATGAAGGTAAACCATACGGGCGCGACCAATGGTTGCCGGACAGGCCAATCACCGGGTCTAACCGGACAATCCTTCCACCTTTGCTGCCGGGCAGTACTTGAAAATGGCTGCTACTGATTGAGGCTTTTTCTTTTCTATTTTTTTATGGAAGGGCAGGTACATTGGCAAAGCGGCTGAGCCGTACCATGGATAAATTTCCACGTCAAATAAATTTGCGGCAATAGCCGGATCCATTGCGAGCACGCATCAGGCTGGTCGAAGACGCCTGCACTACCATCATTTTCATTAAATTTGGACTTTACCATTTATCCAATACTAACTACATATGCAGTTCATCAGAATCGTAACCTGTTCGCTTTTCTTTTTTTCCGTCATCACTCTCTATGCCCAGACCAAACCAGTAGATGGCGGCACCCCAAAACCCAAACCGGACGGGACCGCCCCGGCCAAACCGGAATCAAAGGAATCGTCGGCCCTGGTATTTAATCCGGATGCGTCAGTAACAACTACCCATGAGGTGACCATCAAAGGAGTGAAAGTGCCGTACAAAGCCGTAGCCGGTACCATGCCGGTGTGGGACGAGGAGGGCAAAACGATTGCCGGGTTATTTTATACTTACTACGAACGCACGGATGTCAAGGACCGGTGTACCCGACCACTGGTGGTTTCCTTCAACGGTGGACCAGGTTCGGCTTCGGTATGGATGCATATCGCTTACACCGGGCCGGCACTGCTGAACATCGATGACGAAGGATACCCTATACAGCCATATGGTTACAAGGAAAACCCCTACTCCATCCTGGATGTCGCCGATATCGTGTTTGTTGATCCGGTAAACACCGGATACTCGCGTATGATGAGCAAGGATGGTCCACGTGCAAAATTTTTCGGAGTAAATGCTGATATCAAGTATTTGGCGGAATGGATCAATACGTTTGTTACACGTTATAACAGGTGGAGCTCACCCAAGTTCCTGATCGGTGAAAGTTACGGCACCACCCGCGTATCCGGGCTTGCACTGGAGCTGCAGGAATCGCAGTGGATGTACTTCAATGGGGTAATACTGGTATCGCCAACCGATCTGGGTATCGACCGCGGAGCCCCGCTGGATGCGGCACTTCGCCTGCCCTATTTTGCAGCAACCGCCTGGTATCATAAAAAACTGCCGGCCGACCTGCAGCAAAAAGACCTGACTGCCATGTTGCCCGAAGTGGAAGCCTTTACCATGAATGAACTGGTACCCGCCATCAACAAGGGAAGCCTGCTGCCGGATAATGAAAAGAAAATGATCATTGCTAAAATGGCAAAGTATTCCGGACTGTCTGAAACTGTGATTTCACAGAACAACATGGATATTTCAACCAATCTTTTCTGGAAAGAACTCCTTCGTGACAGTGGTTACACGGTTGGCAGGCTGGACTCCCGTTACAAAGGGATCGACGTGCGTGATGCAGGCGACCGGCCGGATTACAACTCCGAGCTGACCTCCTGGCTGCATTCATTTACACCTCCCATCAATATGTACCTGCGGCAGGAACTGAAATACGTCACTGATTTTAAGTACAATCTTTTTGGACCGGTGCATCCGTGGGATAATACCAACAACCACACGGGTAAAGATCTTGGCGACGCCATGCGTTCCAATCCCTACCTGCATGTAATGGTGCAGTCCGGTTACTTTGATGGTGCGTGCGATTATTTCAATGCGAAATATAACATGTGGCAAATTGATCCTTCGGGGCGTCTGAAAGACCGGATTTCCTTCCAGGGATACCGCAGTGGTCACATGATGTACCTGCGGAAAGAAGACCTGCAGTCGAGCAACGAACACATCCGTGAGTTTATAAAAAAATCGGTGCCCAAGCCAGGTACACCGGCAAGGTTCTGATGATCCGGGTCCTGATCCTGTATTTGTTTGCCCGGGACAGGAAATTATGAGCGGGCACAACGCGTGCAGGTCATCGATATAACAGCCGGTAATAAAAAACGGGCTGGTACTATTCTTTACGAATAATACCAGCCCGTTTTATTTGCGGAGCTATTTATTTTTATCCTGTTTGCGGTCCGCCTCTTCCTTGGTTTCCGAATCGTTTTCCTCCCCGCTTTCCTTGATATTCTGCATCAGGGAGGAAACTGGTCCTTCCATTTTTTCCTGCGGATCGGTGTTTTCCGGGGAATCTTTCGGGTTCTTTGGGTTTTCGTCTTTATCTGACATAATATTCGTTTCCAATAGAAAAACAAAATCCGGGCCGTATCCCTACGAAGAACGGAGTGATCTGACAGGGTTGGCCAGCGCGGCTTTCACCGATTGAACGCTCACGGTCAGGATGGCCACTACAATAAGGAGTAAGAAAGGCCACACAAACCACGACCAGTGCACCCCCACCCGGAATGCGTAATTGTCCAGCCAGCTGCCCGCGGCGAACCAGGCCAGGGGTGCTGCAATCACAAAGGCTATCAGGAACAACAGGGTAAATTCCCGGTACAGCAGGTTGAGGATACTGCCAACTGAGGCGCCCAGTACTGTACGGATGCCGATCTCCCGCGTGCGCTGCAACGTGGTGAAGGAAGCCAGTCCGAACAAACCCAGACAGGCAACCAGGATTGCCAGCGACGTAAACACCAGGAATACGCTGCCAAAGCGCTGGTCGGCTTTATACTGCTGGTCGAAATGATCATCAAGCATAAAATATTCAAACGTATTGCCGGGAAAAAACTGGCCGAAAGCAGTCTGTGCCTCTGAAATAACGGCAGGCAGGTTGGCTGACTGGACTTTCAGCGAAGTAAATCCGCGCACGTCGGGGATCAATCGAAGAATCAGTGGTTCATATGCCTCCCGCAACGATTGCTGGTGAAAGTCTTCCGTCACTCCTTCAATCGTATACACTTCGCCCCAGAAATCTATCTTTTTTCCAAGGGCCTGTGCAGGATCTGTAAACCCAAGTTGTTCGATGCCTTTCCGGTTGAAGATCACGGAAGTTTTATCCGATCCAAAATCTTTTGAGAAAGCACGGCCGGCAATCAACTTTAATCCATACGTGCTGAGAAAATCATAATCCACCCCGATAACGCGGTATTGTTTCTGGGTGTTGTCTGGCGACCCTGTGAGTTTTATACCACCAGCATTCCAGTCGACCCGTTCACCCGGTATGCTGGTCGATACTGTCACACTTTTTATCGAGGAGTTTTTCAGTAAATCCTGGCGAAAGGCCCCTATCTTCTGCAGGAACGTGGAATCGATACCCACGAGCGGTGGTGACACCACCAGTGTTTGTTCAATGTCAATACCAAGTGACTGCCTGCGCATAAAACTGATCTGGTTATAAACAACCACCGTTCCGATCAGCAACAGTAAAGATGCGGCAAACTGGAATACCACCAGCGATTTGCGGAGCAGGCCGCTTTGCCGGGTAGCACCCATTTTTCCTTTCAATACCGCGATGGGTTTAAAACCGGAGAGTACGAACGCGGGATATAACCCGGAGAAAATTACGCCGATTACAAAAAGTACGGAAAGGGATATGATAAATGAGCTGCTGGCAAAAAGTGTAAACGAAAGTTCCCTGCCGGAAATGGCATTGAACGATGGTATGGCAATGGCCATGAGGCCAAGTGCAAGCACCAGTGCAATACCGTTCAATAATGCAGACTCGGTCATGAACTGGACAACCAGTTGCCGGCGTTGCGAACCGATTGCCTTTCGTACGCCTACTTCCTGTGCCCGCGTAATAGCACGGGCAGTAGCCAGGTTAATATAATTTACCCAGGCGATAATGATGATGACAAACGCAATTCCGAGTAACAGGTAAGTTGTTTTCCCATCACCCGTTGCACCCGGTTCGCCCATGAAATTGGAATAGAGATGGATGTCACCGATGGGTTGAAGGCTATAGGTCACACTGGAATTATATTGTTTCATCAGCTCGCCGACCCCCTTTTCAACTACGGGGATAAATTTCTTTTCCACCAGCCTGGGATCGGCCCCGGGTTTCAGTGTGATATAAGTCAGGCATCCATCCCATGCCCAGGCAACGTCCGGGTCATTGTCGGGCCCATTCATCTTCCGGAATGTTTCATAGGAAAGCAGCATGGATGGACGAAGCTGTGTATTGACAGGGGGATCCTTGAATACTGCCGTAACCGTAAAATTGTTGTCGCGGTTCAGTTGCAATGGTTTGCCCACCACATCCGTGGTACCAAACAACTTAATGGCTGTTGCCTCTGAAAGTGCCGCCTGGAAAGGTTCTGCAAGTGCCTTGTCTTTATCACCTGCTATCAGCGGATAAGTGAGCACGTTGAAAAACGCGGTGCTGGCAAAATACACCTGCTCTGTTTTAACCAGTTTATTATTGATATCCGTTACGGCCGGGCGGGTCGAAACAACTTTTGCATACTGGTCAATTTCCGGAATTGCTTCCTTGAATGAATTCCCCACCGCATAGGCACCAGATACCCAGCGGGTGCTTAGTTTTCCATTGTCGTACCGGTCCTGCTGTACGCGGTACAACCGGTCTTTCTTTTCCTGGAAATTTTCAAAACTCAGTTCGAATGCAACGTACTGGAGAATGAGCAGGCATCCGGCAATACCGATGGCGAGTCCGACGATGTTCAGTCCGGAATAAGCTTTATGACGTTTGATATTCCTCCAGGCAATCTTCAGGTAATTTCTGATCATGATGGTGCTGGCCGGTTTTTGAGCGGCGAATGATGAGATCAAGTGCAATGCCGGATAGGCAACGATCTAAATATCATACAATTAGTGCTTTTAACTACGAATTATTTCGTCCGGTTATGATACAGTCATCGTCCGCTCGCGACACAGTTTGTCCCCCGCTGATTTTGAGCGTATCACTTTTTCAGCACGGGTCAGCCATCGGTGTCCTGATTTTGAAAAAAAAGTTATCTTCCGGTAATGAAAAACGTTTGCCGTATCGCCTTCACAACCTTACTGGCCAGCTGTATGTTGCCAGCATTTTTAATAGCCCAGAAGACCACCCTGTTTAACGGAAAAGACCTCACCGGCTGGAAATCACTGGGAGGGAAAGCCACTTACAAAGTTGAGGACGGAATGATCGTCGGTTACTGTGTTCCCAACACCGGTAACACTTTCCTGGCTACGGAGAAAGAGTATGGGGACTTCGCGCTTGAGCTTGAGATCAAACTGGAAGATAGCCTCATGAATTCCGGTGTACAGACCCGCAGCCACGTGGATGCAGCCGCCAACAGCGGACTGGGCAGGGTTTTCGGCCGACAGGTAGAAATGGATCCCAGCTTCCGTAAATGGACAGCGGGGATTTATGATGAGCAAAGGCGTTTATGGTTATATCCGCTCAGTTACAATCCGGCCGCCCAGGCTGCATACAAACCAGGCGATTTTAACAGGATCCGGATTGAGTGCAAAGGGGCGGTTACCCGCACCTGGATCAATGGTGTGCCGGCGGCCTTTGTGGTAGATAGCGTGGATCCCAAAGGTTTTATCGCCCTGCAGGTACATGATATCGGCAACAAACCCCTGGAAGGGAAACGTACCTGGTTCCGCAATATAAAATTTGAAGAGGGTAATTTTAAACCAGCTGAGTGGAATAACCAGGTGTATGTCGTTAACCTGTTGCTGAACCAACTTTCGGCCGAAGAAAAAAAACAGGGATACAAGCTTTTGTTTGATGGTAAAACAAACGCCGGATGGCGCAGTGCGAAATCGACCAGTTTCCCGACTGGCGGATGGGAAATTACCAACGGGGAAATCAGGGTACTGCCCTCCACCGGTGGGGAAAGCAGCAATGGGGGCGACATAATTACCAATGGTCAATACAAAGCCTTTGACCTTTCGTTCCAGTTCAAACTGACGCCAGGTGCCAACAGCGGGGTTAAATATTTTGTAACGCTCCAGGAACAGACCAGTGGTTCGGCCATCGGCCTTGAGTACCAGGTACTCGATGACACCCTTCATCCCGATGCCAAACTGGGCCGCGATGGTAACCGTACACTGGCCTCGCTGTACGACCTGATCAAGGCAAACAAATCAAAAAACTTCCTCAAACCCATCGGCGAATGGAACCAGGGCCGCGTGCGGGTGTACCCCGACAACCGGGTTGAACACTGGCTGAATGGCCAGCTGGTACTGACCTATGTGCGGGGCTCCAAAGAATACCTCGACCTGGTGGCAATCAGTAAATACAAAGACTGGAAAGATTTTGGCCAGGCAAAACAAGGACATCTCCTGTTGCAGGACCATGGCAACGCGGTGTCTTATAAAAATATCCGGATAAAGGAACTTTAGTTTTTCATTCCCAAAAAATATTCCCATATGGAACGCCGTACATTTCTGAAAACAGCAGGCGCACTTGGCGCCGGGGTAACCATTCTTAATTTTCCTGTTTTTGGAAAAAATGCACCAAGCAATAAAGTAGTACTTGCCTTCGCGGGAGTAAACAGCCGGGGCAACTACCTGGCGGAATGTTTCGGGCAGCACCCAAATGTAGAAATCGCGTATATCTGCGACGTGGAAGATGGGGCCATCGCAAAGGGGCTGGACAAATGCAAAGGCTTCGCAAAAAAACCAAAGGTTATAAAGGACATCCGCAAACTGGTGCAGCAAAAAGATTTTGATGCGCTGGTGGTTGCCATGCCCGATCACTGGCACACCACTGCGGCCCTGCTTGCATCAATGAATGGCAAACATGTGTATGTTGAGAAACCGGGTAGCCACGATCCGCGCGAAGCCATGCTGCTGGCAGGGCTACCGGCAAAACACAAAACACTGATCCAGCTGGGCAACCAGCGGCGTTCGTTTCCGTCGCTGCAACAGGCAGTGAAAGAAGTGCGGGATGGTATTATCGGCCGGCCCTATTTTGGAAAGGCCTGGTATTCCAACAGCCGGTTGCCGATAGGTATCGGGAAAAAAATTCCGGTGCCGGCTACACTTGACTGGGAATTATGGCAGGGCCCGGCGCCCAGGGCAGATTACATAGATAATCTCGTGCACTACAACTGGCACTGGCACTGGAAATACGGAACGGGTGAATCGTGCAATAACGGCACACACGAAATTGATGCCTGCCGATGGTTCCTCGATGCGGAATACCCGATGGAAGTACAATCCATGGGCGGCCGCTTAACCGCCAAAGATGACTGGGAAGCACCCGACACCCAGGTCTCTAACTTTTTATTCCCGGGAAACAAAATGATCAGCTGGGAAGGCCGCAGTTCAAAGACCTACCAGTTTGAACCTTCGTCGCGCGGGTTTACCATATTTGCCGAAGGCGGCACGCTGGTGAACTTAGGCGGTGGTGATTATACTTTATACGATCCGGCCGGAAAGAAAATCAAATCAATCAATCCTTCCGATAAAGCCGAAGGCACCAATACGGTGAGTGCAACGGGTAACCTTGACCTGTTTCATACCGGTAATTTTATTGACAGTATCCAGGGCAAGGCTAGCCTTTCATCACCGGTGTCGGAAGCCTGCAAGTCCATCCTGCTCTGCCACCTGGCGAATGTGAGTTTGCGCAGCGGCAAAACGCTGGAAGTGGACCCTGCTACCGGTAAGCTGAAAACCAAAAATGATTTGTGGGGCCGCAGCTATGATCGGGGTTATGAAAAACTACTGATGACCAGCTGACCCGGTGATCACCGGGTCAGCTGGTCATCAG
>SDZZ01000610.1 GCA_004173255.1 Chitinophagaceae bacterium
CACCCATGGTGGGCACGAACCCGGTTTGGAGTCCCTGCCGGCGCATTTTGTCGAGATAAGCAGTCAGTGCTGCAGCTTTTCGGAACAGGACCATATTTTGCGTTATTCCGCCAAAATTACCCCCATCTACCATAATACCTGCAAAAAACAGTACCTTTGCACACGTTTTTCAAAAACAATTTAAATCACGGGAGAACATGTCAGCAAAAAAAAGGATCTTATTTATTGCCAACGAAATGTCGCCCTACCTGGAGCTGACCGAATTTTCGGAGATCGTGAACAAACTCGCGATCAAAGCCAACGACAATGGTTTTGAAGTCCGCTGCATTATGCCACGTTTTGGTACCATCAATGAACGCCGGCACCGGTTGCACGAGGTTGTCCGTTTATCGGGTATCAATGTGTCGGTCGACAACGACGATATGCCTCTCCAGATCAAGGTAGCATCGCTCCCCAGTGCGAGGCTGCAGGTTTACTTCCTGGAAAACGAAGAGCTGTTCAAACGCAAGCACATTTTCCATGATGAACATGAAAAATGGTATGATGACAATGGCCTCCGCACCGTATTCTTCTGCAAGGGTGCGCTGGAAACCGTTAAGAAATTCGGCTGGCCTCCGGACGTGATCCATTGCAGTGGCTGGATGACCGGATTGATTCCTGCTTACCTGAAAACGCTGTATAAAAAAGAACCGGTATTTGCCCATAGCAAAATCGTTTACACTATTGGTGAACAGACCTTCAAGGAAAAGCTGGGTGCTGATTTCATGAAGAAGGCGCTTATCCATCCCACGTTAAAGGAAAAAGACCTGGAGCCGTTCAAGGAAGCAACCAACCTGGCCATGTTCAGGGGTGGAGCCTCCTATGCCGATGCCATTACGTTTGGCGCCGAAAAGGTTGACAAGAAACTGCTTGACGAGTTTTCAAAAGTCCGTGGCAAGCGCACGTTACCGTTTAATGAAGAGTCTGATTTAACAGACTATTTACAACTGTATGGCGATCTTGCAGGCAAGTAAAATTTAACTAACCCCGTTTTCAACTGATATTTGTGAAGCATAAAAACCTTGCACTAACGCTAGGAATAATCGTTTTCAGCACCCTTATCCTGCTGTTGTCCTGTAAAAAGATCAACGATTATACCCAGCTCGGGGGAGACCTCATACCCGAGGTCGATGGCATCAACACCTTCGATACCATTATTGACATACAGGCTTACAATGATACCTTCAGCCTGGCCAACGATACCGTACGTGGTTCACGCAGCGCTACGCAGTACATCGGTCATATCGAAAATGATCCGCTGTTCGGCAAAACAGATGCAAGGGTTTCACTTGAATTAAAACCTGGTGCCTACCGTTATACATTCTCCGGAAAGCCGGACAGCCTTCATATCGATTCGATTGTACTGGTGCTTCAGTATGTGGAAACTTATGGCGATACGCTGGCACCACAAACATTCAATGTATATGAAATCGGTAATGAGTTCAGGGCCGACAGTAATTACCGGATCCGCGATTATGCACAAACCCGTCTCGGATTGCTTGGCAGCCGCACGGTAGCGCCGTACCTGCTGAACGATTCGGTGCGGGCCTACAAGGATACTACGTCCAACCAGCTGCGGATCCGCCTCGATGATTCCTTCGGGGAAAGGCTGCTTGGTTATGACACCAGTGCTGCGAACGGCAGGATTGCCGCTTACGTAAACGACTCCACTTTTAAAAGTTACTTCAAAGGGTTTACTATTGAGTCGACCGGTGGTAATGGGCTGGTAGGTATAAACCTGCAGGGTGCCAATACGAAACTGGCTATTTATTACAAAGACGATAACGGCGATGCGCCGACGGCCAGCTGGGATACCACGGTGGCTTATTTTACTTTCAATACCAATTCAAACGTATCGCCGCCATCATGGGAGATGTCTTCTACCACGCGCCGCGCCTGGATGACGCACGCCAGTACGCAAAGCACGCTCCTACATACATATACCGGTTCAACACGCGCCCGTGGCAGGCAGCTACCAACACGACTGAAGGCGGACTAGCACCAGCATACAAAGGTGTCCAGCACTTCAGCGAGACACAGTTCGTTTTCGCAAATCCTGCTTTCTATGGCCCATGGCCCGAGTACAAGCAGTTGAGCGATGTGATGAGTGCGCAATGGGTCAATTTTATCACAGGGGGCGATCCAAACGGAAAGGATTTGCCTGTATGGCCAAAGTATAGCGACGGTGAGAA
>SDZZ01000611.1 GCA_004173255.1 Chitinophagaceae bacterium
ACCTTTATTTTGAAGATTTACTGACTAATTATTTTTAATAGAATCACTACAGATGCCAAAAGACTAAAACAGTTAATTAACGATCTTGAAAAAAGCCCCCTGCACAAGCATATATAAAGCACACGCAAAAAGCGGGTAACTTTTAAAATTTTTCATTTGGTCTTCATGCAACGTTTACAGCAATTCCGGTGTCCTGTAATAAATTTTTGAATGAAAACCTTCCTGATTCCTGCCCTGATCCTTTTCTGCTTTACCAAACTGCCTGCCCAGGAAAAAACCAGTTGCAATTGCACTTTGGTCCTCTCGGAAATCATCGCCCATGTAGAAACCAGCTATCCGGGCTTCCCGTCCAAGACCAGCTCCGACCCCAAAGCATACCTTCGCCACAAACAACTGCTCGTTTCAAAGGCGACCAAGGTTAGCAACAGGGAAAGGTGCTTTTACCTGCTGGAAAAATACATCGGCTACTTCGGCGACAACCACCTGTTGCTCAGCGACCGTACCACAAGGCCAAAACCGCATTTTCTCAACGATAAAACTACCTTAAAGGGCAGTACCGCTCAAGGTGGTATTGAGGGAAGCTGGACAAGGGATAGCGACGGTTTCAGCGTAGCGATACGCCGGATGCAAAAAAACACCTACCGTGCCTTCGTGATCGATTCGGCAAAGGAGCATGCCAGGATATCAAGCAGCTATTTTGATCTTTTCGGGGACCGGCAGCAGTTCAGGATCAGACGCTACGACAGTCATTTAACCACCGACATGATGCGCGGACGCGTGCTCGGAAATATCCTGATCGAGCCAGGTGGGACCTGGACAAGGACGACCCAAGGGAAACCCGATCGCAAGACAGCCAACTACAGCGAGGCCTGGAACAAAAAGTTCAGCTATCACCAGCTCGATCCGGCAACCTATTACATCGCAATACCGGAATTCAGCATCGATCCGTTGCCGTTCGACTCTATTGTGGTAAACCATATTATTCCGGAAATCTCAGCTGGCAAAACCCGTCACCTGATCCTGGATCTGCGCAACAATTTTGGAGGAAACAGTTCCTTTCTTTCGCTGATAAGGCTCATCTACCAAAAGCCTATCACTCTTCCGGGCGACTACGTGTATTCCACGCCTAAGATGATCTCAAGGTACACCAGCTCCACAAACCCACTGCACCAGAAGATGCTCGCTGGACTGCTTGCCGGACCGGGAAAGTTTGTGCAAAGGGATTCTACAAGATTCTTTCTGAAGGAACCGCTTTCCTATCCACAGCAGGTCTCGATCATCGTCAACGACAACTGCGCCAGCAGCACCGAATACCTGCTTGTCATCGCAAGGCTAAGTTCCAAGGTAAAAATCTATGGAAGGCCCACCGCAGGAACACTGGACTACAGCGAACTGCTGGGACCCGAGCAGATCAGCTGCAAAGGCTATTCGTTCATGGTACCAACCACAAAATCATTTTGGACAGACCAGCGTCCCATCGACAAAACCGGCATCATTCCAGATGTGGACCTCAGCGAATATCCGGAGGACCAGTGGGTTGAAATCGTAAAAGAGCAGAAACTTTGACGGACGGAACTGCCACTGAAATCAACCTCTACCAAGCCAAGGCCGTTTCAAGCAAGGCCCCATGTAAAGTGGCAATCCCAAACATTAGCTCCTGACCGTCAACTTGCCACGGCCATCAGCCTTCTTTTTGCGAGGATCCGGTGCACCAGTTTTTTCAACCTGCCGCGATAGTCCTCGCCAAGCCATTTCAGGTAGTCCCTGGTCACTTTACCAAGGCACTTGCCGTACTGCTTGATCCGGTAGTCTATCTCCCTGTCCAGCGAGGCGATCAGCTCCATCGCCTGCGCTTCGTCCGAGGCATTGTCCACGCACATGAGCGCATGCTGGCGGATGGAATCCCTGATGACCAGTTTTGACTTGAGCCCGTTTTCAACCGTATGCTGGTAGGCCGAGACTACATCGAAGGCAACTTCAAGGCTGTTGGCGAAAGCGCTCCGCATTTCAAGCGGGATGATATGGGTGTCACGCTCGGCCAGCTGCAGGCTCTGGTGGTAGATCTCCGGATGATCAAAAATCTGCTTCCAGTCCAGCTCGCTGTTCCAGTCCCCGAACCGCTCGTTGTTGTTGCCAAGATCTATGATCGAAAAGGTCTTTTTTCCCGGCAGGCGCCTGGCGCCCCTGCCGATCATCTGATGGAACAGGGTCAGCGAGGTAG
>SDZZ01000136.1 GCA_004173255.1 Chitinophagaceae bacterium
TGGAAAGCCTTCATCGATGGCAAGGAAACCCCCATTGTAAAAACGAACTACGCGCTGCGCGGGCTGGCAATACCGGCAGGTAAACATAGTATCCAGTTCAGGTTTGAGCCGCAGGGTTATATGACAGGCACTAAGTTGACCACCGTATTCTCGATCATACTAGGAATAATTGTACTCATTGCCGTCTATACAACTTGGAAGTCAACCCGGAAACCAGGTTAAAACCAGGTAAGTCTGTAAACATCATGATAAACCCTCTGGTCAGTGTCATTTTACCGGTTTATAACTGTGAGGCTTACCTGGATCAGGCAGTTGCCAGCATTCTTTCACAAAGCTACCAGCACCTGGAACTCATTGCAATCAATGACGGGTCAACTGACGGGTCACTGAAAATCCTGGAGTCGTTTCTCAATGATCCAAGAATCAGGATCATTAACAATTTGAAGAATGAAGGTTTGATTTTTACGCTGAACAGGGGGATCAGCCTTTCTTCAGGCGAACTTATTGCCAGGATGGACGGCGACGACATATCCCTTCCGGAAAGGTTTACCGAACAGGTGGCGTATCTGGAACAGCACCCGGACGTAACAGTAGTAGCCACCCGTATCCGGCTGGTTGATGAAAAGGGAAATGACCTCGGCAACTGGAAACAGGAGTATGAGCGTACCAGCCCGGATTCAATCCGTTCGTATCTTCACTGGAATAACTGCATTGCACATCCAACAGTAATGGTGAGGGCTGCAGAACTGAAAAGTTTCCGTTATGATCCCCGGCAGAAACTTTCTGAAGACTATGACCTGTGGCTTCGTATGAGTGCAGCTGGAAAGAAAATTGCAAAGCTTGAATCGGTAGGCCTGCTCCATCGGATCTTAAGCGAATCGTTCACCAGGACCCGTTCTTATAATGTTTTTACCCGGATGTCAATCGTAAAGCGGGAATTTGCAGCATCACAGCTCCGGAAAGGTTTGGTGAACGGTTTTGTGATTTTAACAGGTTTTACTTCCATCGTGTATATGGTTGCCGGATGGCTGAAAGGCCTTAAACAGAAGATAGCTGGATGAAATACAGGAGTTTTGTATTAAAAAGAAAAATCGAAGCAGTCGCCATACAGCCATTCGTGTGGATTGGCCGGCTCATTGCTGCCCTTAGTCCAGCAGCCAGGCAATACTCCCATGTCTATTTTTTTCCGTTTTACCATATTGGCGGCGCGGAAAAGCTACATTACCAGATAGCGCAGGCCACCGGCGGTCCGGATTGCATCATATATTTTACGAGGAAGTCAAATTCGACTTTTTTCCTGGACGAGTTCCGAAAGTCTGGTTGTGAAATACGGGATATCTCAAAACTTACGGACAATAAATTTCTCTATTTTCTCAATCTGGTGATGCGCGGGGTGATTAGTCATCGCATTAACCGTCAGCCCAAACGTCCTGTTGTCTTTAACGGCCAGAGCAACTTCGGTTATAAGATTTCACCGTGGATCGGGTCAGCAGTACCGCAGATTGAGTTGATCCACGCACTGAACACTTTTAGCCTCATCCGCCTGCCATTTCTCAGCTTTTACACCCGGTCAATTACTGTAAGCCAGGAAATCGTTGACAAACACAGGATTCTTTACCAGGACAAAGAAGTGCCTCTTTACGCTTGGCAAAAATTCAGCTACATTTCAAGTAAAGTAAAGCTGCCGGTAGAAAAGAAATACCGGAGTGATTCGGAAGCCAAACCGTTTGTCGTACTGTACGTTGGCCGTGCGACAGATGAGAAACGACCATGGATTGCAAGCGCCGTTGCGAAGGCGTTGGCGCAGGGCAACGACCAGTACCGTTTTGAGTTTGCCGGTGAAGTCGCAGCGCGTATCCCGCAAGACGAGAAGCGTTTTTGTCATTTCCACGGTGATGTGCAGGATGAGGAAATTCTGGGCCGGCTATACGCATCGTCCCATCTGCTGATTATCCCGTCCTTATCAGAAAGTGGCCCGCTTGTGCTAATGGAGGCCATGGCCCGCGGGGCGGTGGTGATTTCAACACCTGTGGGTATTGTGAACCTGCATCTGAAAAACGGGATCTCGGGATTCGTAATAAACGCCCTGAGTACCGATCAGGAAGTTGCTGCCGAACTCACTTTATATATCGAAAAACTGTATCGCAACCGCGAGGAGCTTGCGCGCATCAGCGAATATAGCGTTGACTATGCCTTTGAACACTTTGATTTATCGACATTGGCAAGGGAATACCAGGATCTTTTTTATTCACTAACACCAGGAACGTGAAGCCACTGAGTTTTCTGATAATTACTTATAATCGTCCCGGTGATATGCTGGAGCTGGCGCGAAACATAACACTGCTGGACAAGGCGGAGGAGCTCCTCGAAGAAATTATTGTAATCAATAATTGTTCAACAGAAAATTATGAAGACGCAGAAGAGTTTATGCTAAGGTCCTCCCTCCCCTTCCGTTATTCCATTGCCCCGGAAAATCTTGGGGTTGCCAGGGGCAGGAATTATGCACTCGCCCAGGGCACAGCACCGCTGGTAATTATGCTGGACGATGACGCCGTACTACAAAATAAAAACTGCCTGGTCAATCTTGTTGACGAATTTTCACGTCCTGATACAACCCGGCCAAAAGCAATCATTTCATTTCGTGTTTTATATTATGACACACTTGAGATGCAAAAAAATGCCCTTCCCCATAAACGGTTCAGCGAATTCCGTGATAAAGCATTTTTCGAAACCTATTATTACGCAGGTGGGGCGCATGCAATTCGAAGGGACGTAATTGAACGGCTTGGCGCCTATCCTGCAGGCTTCTTCTATGGTATGGAAGAATACGACCTCAGTTTCCGGATTCTTGATGCGGGGTACTCAATCGTTTACTCAGATCGGATCACAATGTTGCACAAGGAATCACCGCTCGGGCGCAAACCAAAAAAAGAAAAGATCAGGATGATGTGGGTGAATAAATCAATCGTAGCATATCGTTACCTTCCAACCCGATATTTCCTGTCCACGGCGTTTATGTGGAGCCTGTTTTATCTCCGCTCCACCGGATTCAACCTAAGCGGGTTTTTTAAAGGATGGAATGCAGTCTCAAAAATCCGTAATAATGAAAAAAAACAATTAATCAGTAAACAGACTTTAACCTATCTCCGTAGCCTCGATGCACGACTTGCATACTGATTAAAAAAATAATTAAATGAACACTGTTATTAACATTCTGGGACAATTGGAGAGCGTAATACGTAAGTCCAAAAACAAACTACTCCGGAAGAAAGATCCTCACTTCAGCGCCGTCGAAAGATGGTATACCGAAGATGCAAGGGGCCTCAAAAGGTTTGAGTTTGATTTTCTTACACCTCAGTCTGTGGTAATCGATCTGGGAGGATATCTGGGAGAGTGGACAAGCGGACTATTTTCGAGATACCAGCCGCGCATTTACATTTTTGAGCCGGTAAAAGAATACGCCGGGGTAATAGCGAAGCGGTTTGCCCATAACTCCAGCATCAAGGTAGAGCAGGCTGGACTAGCCCCGGCTTCGGCTGTCACCCGTATAACCCTCGATGAATTCGAATCGAAAGTAGTCGGGGCGAAACATCCCGTATTGAACACCGAAGAAATCCGGCTGATTGGGATCAAGGACTATTTTGAAAAGGAAGGGCTCCAGAAGGTGGATCTTGTAAAAATAAATATTGAGGGTGCTGAGTACGATCTGCTTGAATACCTGTTTGAGTCTGGCCTCATTGGTAAAATAGATAACTTCCTGATTCAGTTCCACACTTGGGAACGCGATGCCCAGTCCCGAAGGAATGCCCTGAGGAAAAAGTTTTCGGCAGATTTTGAGGAAGTGTATAATTATCCCTTTGTGTGGGAATGTTGGAAAAGGAAGTGATCAAGCCAAGCTGGTCAGGCGAAAAAACAGTAATTTTAGCGCCGGTAAACAACAACCGGCAACTTATCAGAGAAATATGGGAATAGTCAAAAGCATATTGAAATCAGTTGGCCTCTACGAAGTCCTTGTTGCAAAAAAAAGGAACATGGACCAGGTCAGCCATAACCGGCAGGAACAAAAACACCGTGTTAACCGCATAGCGTTCTACCGCACATTCCTGAAGGAAGGCCAGCTTGTTTTTGACGTTGGGGCAAACATGGGTAATCGCGTAGAAATTTTCCTTGAACTTGGATGCAAGGTTGTGGCTGTAGAACCACAGCCAAAATGCCAGTCACACTTACTAAAAACCTTTGGCAACCGCATTAACATTGTTGCGGAAGGCCTCGGTGAAAAGGTAGAGAAAAAAACGATGTATATCTCCAATGTCAGTACCATTTCGTCGCTTTCGGAAGAATGGATTGACAGCGTTAAAAAGACCCGGTTTGCGGGTCAGGAATGGAACCAGACCGAAACGATCAGCATCAATACCATGGATAATCTTATATCCACCTACGGACTCCCGTTTTTTTGCAAGATCGACGTGGAGGGTTATGAACTGGAGGTTTTGAAAGGCCTGAGCCAGCCAGTTCCGTTTATGTCACTGGAGTATACAGTGCCCGAGCAGACCAACAAGCTGGAAGATTGTATCAAATTGCTGCACCGGCTGGACCCGGACTATGTTTACAATTACTCCAACGGCGAAGACATGTCTTTTGCAATGCCGCAGTTTGTAAGTTATGATGTTTTTATCAATTACATTTACGACGAAAAGTTCCAGGCATCGGGATTCGGTGATATCTATGTAAAATCATCCGAATTCTAACGCACAAACCATGGTCATCTCCCATATTTTTGGCGGACTTGGTAACCAGTTATTCCAGTATGCTGCGGGAAGAAGGCTTTCACTGAAGTACAGCGTGCCACTCGTTCTGGACACAACGGCGTTCGAATCTTACAAACTCCGGAAGTTTGACCTTGAATATTTTTATGCTTCCGTAAAGATTGCCGGGGTCGATGACATCAACCGATTGAAACCATCTTCCAGGTTTCAGAAACTGCTCCAGTACTCGCGTCCGAAGAAATCAAGGACATACCACCGTGAAAGGTCATTTAGTTACGACCCTTCGTTTGAATCAATCGGTCCTGAGGTCTATCTGAAAGGATACTTTCAATGCGAACCGTATTTCAGTCCCATCGCCGACACAATTCGCAAGGAGTTCCGGATCAGGGAAGAATACATCGAACATGTGTTACCGCATCGGGAGCAATTTAGTAGTCAGAACTCGGTAGGAATTCATATCCGCCGGGGCGATTACAAGAACAGCGATGTAATGCAATTACTTTCTTCGATCGACGCCGAATACTACAAACGCGCGATCAATCTTGCAAAAGAAAAAATTACGGACCCCTCCTTCTATTTTTTTTCCGATGACATCGAGTGGGTAAAAGAAAACCTTTATGTTCCTGATGCCGTTTATGTTTCTGGAAATATCACCGCAAGTCCACTTGAAGACTTCTATTTACTTAGTCAGTGCGCACACCAGGTAATTCCCAACAGCACTTTCGCCTGGTGGGCAGCTTGGCTGAATCCAAACCCGGCGAAGTTCGTTATAGCGCCCCAACAGTGGTTTAACAATTCAAATTCTAACAGGGACCGGGTGCCATCGGACTGGCATCTTTTATAAAAGAAAACCAGGTCCGACCGACGAACCTGGTAGTTTATGTAGTCTCATCAGAGATCACACAGCTGCCATTTCCTGCTTGAAGAATCCATAGGCTTTTGCGATCCCTTCTTGTAGTGATATTTTATGTTTCCAGCCAAACGAATGGATCAATGCACTATCCATCAATTTCCTGGGCGTCCCATCAGGCTTGGAGGTGTCGAAAACAATCCCTCCTGTAAATCCAATAACTTCTTTTACAGCCAATGCCAGATCCCTGATGGTTACCTCTTCGGCTGTGCCAACGTTTACAAATAACTTTTCATTGTATTCCTGCATAAGGAAATAACAGGCATCGGCAAGATCATCCACATACATAAACTCCCTCAACGGTGTACCGGAGCCCCAGATCTCAACGTTTTCCGATTTATTTTCCTTGGCTTCATGAAACTTCCTGATTAACGCCGGAAGAACATGAGAGTTCTGAAGGTGGTAATTATCCCCCTGGCCATACAGGTTTGTCGGCATTGCCGAAATAAAATTGCATCCAAACTGATCCCTGTAAGCCTCGCACATTTTGATACCTGCAATTTTAGCAATGGCATAGGGTTCATTTGTTTCTTCCAGCAAACCAGTCAGTAGGTAAGATTCTTTCAGTGGTTGGGGTGCCAGTTTAGGGTAAATGCAGGAACTGCCAAGGAATAACAACTTTTTGACCCCGTTTACATAGGAAGCATGAATAATATTAGCTTCAATCATGAGGTTAAAGTAAAGGAATTCGGCGCGGTATACATTGTTCGCCATTATACCTCCGACTTTAGCAGCTGCCAGGAACACATATTCGGGTTTCTCGGCCTCGAAAAAATCGTTCACCGCTTGCTGGTTACGGAGATCGAGTTCAGCGGAAGTCCGCACCAATATATTGCTATACCCCTCTTTCTTCAGCTTCCGGACTATTGATGACCCAGCCATGCCTTTGTGACCGGCGACGTATATTTTACTGTTTTTTTCCATTATCTGGTTGACTTTGAAATTTTGGTACTGGTATTTAACAACATTGAACCCTGAATGTTCGGGAGCGGATTATTGGCTTATTCAAGGTGGATATCGGGCACGAAGGTATTCAATTGGCAGTACAATCCGCCCGGCCTGTAAGTACCCGGCGAAGAAGACCCCATTCGACAAAAAATATGCCGGTTAAAGGCCCGGATTCAACGGATAAGGACAAATGTACCTTTCCTGAACACAGTTGGTTCGCAGATTGTGCTCGCCTTGATCATGTAAACGAACACACCGGGATCCTGGGGTATGCCCTTATATGTTCCATCCCAGCAGGCATCCGCTTTTTCTGAATAAAACACCCGTTCACCCCATCGATTAAATATGCTGAATTCGATTTGCCTGATCAATCCCCAGTAGCCAATGCCAAAACAATCATTAATGCCGTCCCTGTTTGGCGTAAAGGCATTGGGCATGAGATAGCCACCAAAGTTTGAGCGGGTGAATTCCACCACCACTGTATCAGAACTATGGCAACCATTCACGGACGTACCGGTAACTATATACTGTGTCGTAACCGACGGTGACGCAACGGGGTTCCGAACGGATCCGTTTGATAAAGTTGAATCAGGCGTCCACTTGTAAGACGCAGCACCCGATGCATTAAGCTGGCTTGTCCCAAGTGAGCAGTCAAGGTCATTCGCTTTGGAAGCCGTAACAATTGGCAGCGGAACCACCGTAACTGTAACACTCATAGTGCTGTCATTATTACAAAAAGATTCGGAGGCTCTTACGGAGTAGGTAGTGGTTACTGCGGGATAGGCAACCGGCGCAGCGATATTCGGCCCGGAAAGTGAACCGGCAGGACTCCATTGATAGGTATCACCACCGCTCGCGAGCAGTTGCGCCGAATCACCGGAGCACACAGGCAATGGGGCAGTGACTTTGAATTGGGGCGCCGGTCTTACGTCAAGGCTGACGGAATCGAGGTAACGGCAATTGTTCTGGTCAGTCGTAAGTACAAAATATTTAATATCCCCCGTAGGATTGGCGATGGGATTTGAAATCGCGGGATTGCTCAATGTGGCAACCGGAGTCCATTGGTAGGACAACCCGCCCGTTGCCTCAAGCTGTACCGGTGTATCATTGCACACTTCTGCATCACTGGTCAGCGACATCGCCGGAATGTCGAATACATCAATGTCGACCGAGTCTTTTGATACGCATCCGTTGACATCAGTGCCGGTGACAATATACCTGATATCCTGCTCGGGGTATGTGACGGGACTGGCAACGCTGTTACTGCTCAAAAGGGTAGCTGGCGACCACGAATATGTAGCGGAACCAGATGCGTTCAGCTGCACCATTGACCTGTAACAGGACTGGACATCATTTGAAGCAACAGTTGCCGTAACCGGAAATACGCCGACCGAAACAGAATCGGTGGCTTCACAACCATTCAGATCGGTACCTGTGACGTATAGTTTTACGCCTGAATTGCCCGATGTATAAACAGGCGACGAACTCAAGGGATCATTTAAACCTGGGTCAGCTGACCATACATAGTCCTCGGCATTGGAAACACTCAATTGCAGAGTGGACTTCTGACACAAAATGGTATCAGGTGTAACATTTAATATTAGCTCAGGATGTACAATAAGATCAATTGAATCTCGTGTCTTACATCCGTTTGGCGAAGTGCCTGTAACAAAATACCTGGTACTGACCTGGGCAATAACCAAAGGATCAGCAATAGTCGGATCACTGAGTCCGGTTGCGGGCGACCAGATAAAAGATGCGGCACCGGTGGCGTGAAGTTGGAACGATGCCTTAAAACAAGCAGTAGTGTCATCACTTGCCGCAACTTTACCGGGATCCACGGGAATGAGCACATTGTTTCCCGCAGGAAATGTAAGCTCTGAGCATCGCTGGGCGTCGCCGAGGAACACAAACGAATAAGTTGTGGTCACTGTTGGCTGAGGTATTATGTCAAAGGGTACTCCACTCTGGATCCCGGCCATATCATAGTCGTTAATGCCATCAGATATGCGGATGTTAAACGGTCCTACGCCGGCAGTCGTGGTAAGTGTTAACTGAGCCGGTATATCGCCACAGGCACCGGTCCCGGTAAGCGTGCCGGCCGGCCTTTTTTCATCGGGCCAGAAATATTTTGCCAGGAAAATATCGTCCGCCCCAGCGGAAGTCATATTCCTTATACCGGTCGTTGGATCAAAATCAACATTAGAATCCTGGAAGCCGCCCGTCATGTAAAAAGTATTGACTCCGGCAACACGAATAGAAAATCCAATATCATCCTGAGTGCCGCCAACCTTAAAGGCACAAAGGTACTCTCCATCGAAAGTGTACTTGCCGACAAAAATGTCGTTACCACCGTTGCTGGTCAGATTATCTGTTACTGCAGGAAGCGGGTTCAGGTCTGACACTCCATTAAAACCACCCGTGATAAATAAATGCAATCCATCCGAAACAAGTTTCCATCCAAAATCATTGCTAACGCCTCCGAAACTTAAAGACCACTGGTAAACACCCGTGGAGCTGTACTTTGCGAGGAATACATCGCCCTGACCCTGTGTACTCATTAATGCTGTACCTGCACCAGGATCAAAGTCTACGTTGGAAGAGCCAAAGTCACCCAAGACATAAATATTTTTCTGGGCATCGAGCACAATGCTTCTGCCGACATCCAGCCCTCCCCCTCCAATACTGAATGCCTGTACATAATCTCCGTTCGTTGTGTATTTGGAAACAAACACCTCATATGCACCGTTGGAAGAAAGATATGCGGTTGCAGGGCCCGGATCAAAATCGATATTGGTTCCTTTGAAATAACCTGTAGCGTAAAAGTTTCCTACACCATCCAGGACAAGATCAAACGATGAATTATTGTCATTGCCATTACCAAAATTAAAAGCCCACTGATAAATACCGTTTGTAGAATATTTGGCTAGGAAAGCAGTTCCATCAGAACCATCAAGAATTCGCGTACCAGGGCCGGGATCAAAATCGGCTGTCTGTTGAAAATAACCACCAATGTATGCGTTTCCCTGGTCGTCTGTCTTGATGATTGTTCCATTGTCCCCCAGCGTCACTCCTCCAACATTAATCGCCCAGAGCAACTGGCCGGCTGGGGTATATTTGGCGACGAACATGTCACCACCATAGCCGGGGTCACCACCTCCGTCGCCATTGCTGCTTAGGGCTGTGGTTCCCGCGCCTGGATCAAAATCCACATTGGGGCCACGAAAAAAACCAGTCACATAAATATTGTTGTTCAGGTCGACGGTCACATCGTTGATCTCATCGAGGTTGGATCCCCCGATCCGGAAAGAAAACAGGTATGCCCCTGTGGAAGTATATTTCGCCACAAACCCGTCAGTACCTCCGGCCGACGACATGTTGGCCGTTGCAGCAGACGGATCGAAATCAACATTTGTTCCGGAGAACCGGCCGGCCTTAATTACATTGCCTGCATTATCGATGGTCAGGCCGTCGCCCTGATCA
>SDZZ01000137.1 GCA_004173255.1 Chitinophagaceae bacterium
TTTCGCCTACTGCCTGGCAGGGGTGAAACGGAATTGTCGGACCTTGACCCTGCGGTGGTTCCTGCAGACCAGGTGAAAAGCCTGCTCAACCAGTTTGTCCGTTACCATTACCTGTTTAACCTGGAATATTCTTACCCCATGTACGATCGGTCCGGCCTGTTGTCGGTGCGTATGCACTACCGATGGAAAAAAGCAGACGCTACCGGTAATGAATTTGGCCGGCGTAAACTGAAGCTGTCGGAAGAAGCGATGCGTTTTACCGGTGGCACCGTGTTGTTCAATACACTTGAAGTGCAGGTTTCCAATGAAGAGGAGTTCCCTCTTTTTTGTGAGGTGTACCTGATTTTGTCTGACCTCAGCATCCGGCGCTTCCCGAGTGTATTGTTGTCTCCCATCCAGCCAAAAGATACTATCCGGTTTGAACTGGATGAGCAGGAATTACTCGAACGAATCCTGATCAGGGGACTAAGCGGGCAGATCAAACTGCTTGCGAGCCGTGATCCGGTCCGCGTTGATTTTTCACAAATACTTACCTCAAAATAAATGTTCATGGCCCAGGCACCAGTATATGACTTGAGCAAACAATGGGATGTAAAAAGTATTGGCGTTGAAGCCGTGGGTCTTTCCTATTGGGGAATGCATCCGGAGCTGATGGGCCTCCTGCTGCAGTTGCCCGATATAAAGGCAATGGATTTGCATCCCGATGAGCGGGACCTGATCAGTTATCCGGATTTGAAACGGGTTTTGACATACCTGCATGGCCGGGGCATTGATACCAGTGTGCTCAATATTGCTGCACGTCAACTGATTGACGAGGAAGAGGCCATTAAGAATACAGCGCCCTCACCTGCTGTTACAAATCTGCACTGGGCACGGAAGGACCGGTACGTGCTGGTGGTGGGAACCGGTGCACGCAGGCTTACTCCTGCAGAAGCCAGGGCTTGCGAGTCAATCGGGCAGTTGCTTGCAACCGAAGGGTATGGCTTAATCACAGGTGGTTGGAAGGGGGCCGATCAGGAAGTGGCGGAAGCGTATTTCCGGGAGCTGGCAAAATATGGTGAAGCGGGTAAACAGGATTTGGTACTGCATTATATGATGGGAGGTGAAAAACCTGCCGACCAGAAAGGAGGGGTAATCGATATACCGTCGGGCACCTGGTACGTCCATACTATGTCGAGGGTACTGGCCGTCATCATTATTGGCGGTGAAGGGCTGACCTATGAAACTTACCAGTCGGCCCTGCGGGCCCGCGTGCCGGTAATCCCGCTTGTGTCAACCGGTGGTATTGCCGAAAAAGTGTACCATGAATTTTTGGAATCGAAGCAAAACCTGGTGCCGCGGGATTTACTGGAGACGTTAAACACCCGGTCATCTGCGAACGATGATACAGATATACCTGTCGATGCGGTAAACAAAATACTTTTTTTCCTGCATGCGCGTGCGGAAGTATGGCGTTTTGTGCCTGGCGAACACTGGCTCGATATGACCGACGAACTGAATGGGGTGGACGTGACATACAATGATGCAGAGTTTGGTTCCGGCCCGTATATCCGCAGCAGGGGAAAACACACACTTCAACTGCCTGCCTCATTCAGGATGTGTAAGTATCCGGTGACTAATGAATTTTACCTGGAGTTTTTGATTGACCGTGGTTATGAAACGCCGCGTTACTGGTCGATCGACTCCGGGGCAAGGCAAACATTTACCTGTCGGGATAAAAGGAGTTTTGGTCCGGCCGGATGGCAGGATGCTACAGGGTATGAAGAAGGGTTGGACCTTCATCCTGTTTCCGGCATTTCAGTTTATGAGGCCATGGCATTTGCCGAATGGATGAATGAAAAACGTCCGTTGCGCGATGGCTGGCGCTGGTGTTTACCACCGGAAGACTGCTGGGAATTTGCTGCAAGGGGAAGGGAGGGTACCGCTTATCCATGGGGAAATGAGTTCAGAACCGGACTGTGCAACTCGTCTGCCACTGCGCTTGGCACTACCTGTTCGGTTTTTGAATTTGATAAGGGCGTGTCGAAGACTGGTTGTTATGATCTGTCCGGCAATGTGTGGGAATTTATGTCAGTCCCTGATTTATCCGATGGGCATTGTACCCTTCGGGGCGGTTCATATAAAAACAACGAAAAGGAAGTGGATTGCCGGCTCCGTCTGTTTGGTGTGTCGGACCGCCACCGCCCGCTGGATTTCGGTTTCCGGCTGGCGCAGGTGCAGGAGCGATTGAATTCCCCTGCCTAGAAAAGTGGCTGTGGTAGCCACTTCCAGGATTTGTTTTTTCCCCATAGAAAGTAATATAATTCACTGGCTCTGGAAAAAAGCGTAACTTCAGAATGACCATTTAACCTTAAACCTTACTATTATGTCTATCACCCCACTCATCGAATCTTCCAGTTAGCCGTAACATTCCTTTATTGCTTCCCGCCCTTTTTTAAAGGATCGATTAATTTCTCCCAGGCCCGACGACCGCTCATGCGAGCACTTTACCCAGCTTTCATAAAAAGGCTGATCCGCTCGTTATGACCTCTCCTCCACGAACCCCCATGTACCTTATTACCGATGGTGACAGAACCATCGGTGATCCCGCCCCCTATTGGTACAACTGTCAGTCTTAGCGTTGTCAATACCCACAAACCTGATATATGGAAGTTGTTTATTTAGCTTATTCAAACAGCCAGGAAAAACCGCTGGCTACTTTAAAAAAAGAAGGGCGTAAAGTCTATAATCTTTTCTGGAGGAAAGGAAGGGACAGGAATTTTATACCTTTTTACGAACCTTTTGCCAGTGTAGAATCATTGAATGAAACCATGAGGGATTGCGAAGGCAAAATATCTGTGTTCCATTTCAGCGGCCATGCCGGATCGGAGGCGTTGTTATTGGAGGACTTCCAGGCAAATCCGAAAGGCATAGGAATGCAGCTCCGGAAAAGCGTCGACTCCAAGGTCTTGAAATTGGTAGTGCTGAATGGCTGTTCCACGAGGAACCAGGTTGACTACCTGTTAAAGCTGGGTGTACCTGTGGTTATCGCAACCCATGCTGCTATTGGCGATAGTGCTGCCTGCGAGTTTGCGATCTCGTTTTTCCAAAGTCTGTGTTTTGAGGAAAAAACGATTGGAGATTCATTCCAGGACGGACTTACAGCCGCACAGGGTTTTATTAAAGGGCGTGATTTATCCGGCCGTGAAGTTCGCACCATTGGTTTTCTCGAAGATGTGGAGGATGATCTCCCCCTCTGGGAAATCTTTTCTGCCAATGCACACGCGGTCAATACAAAAGTGATTCCACGCCGGGATGACAAACTTTTTCATTTCCGGGAGAAGGAAAAATTATTGAAAACCTTGTTCACGGCATTTTACAACTCGAAGAGCCAGCAGGTACTCGACATCTGGAAACAGGGAGATAAAATCAACAAGGCGATCAAGGGATCGCTGATCTGTAACTGTATTCCGAGGCCGATCGGGACAGAACTGGAAGGACTGTTACGTTTCGAAACGTTTGTAAAAAACCCCACAGAGGTATTGCGAATGCAGCAGCTTACCCAACTTTTCCGCCGGACGAATGAATTTCTTGCAATTGTTATGATCGCACAGGTATGGGAAATAAAACTTCATTGTCTTGACCGGGGGTTTGACTTTAATGTTCCGCCAGAACTGTCGGTTATGCTCAATGATTACCTGAAGTTGAATTCAGTGCAACGGACAGCATATGATTTTTCGAAGGTCGTCACCGGTGTTATTGCTTATCTGAAAAATGATTTCGAAGATACGGCTGCGTCGGACTTTATAAAATTGCAGCAGGTCATCCTTGATTTTTCTGAGATCGATATGGAGGAATATGCCGAAACCTGTGCTGAACTGCAGCGTATCAACAGCATAACGTTAAAGGGTATTACAGAACAGGAGGCGATCGATCTGTATGAACAGGCAGAGGATCCGTTGTGTGACCTTTTTAACCAGATCAGTTTTATACATCGTTACCGGTTGAAAAGTATCCACCTCATTGAAACACTAAAAAGAAGGTATGAGCGAAAAGCTGTTTTCAGGCATTCCTCCTTTAATCTCAACCAGGTGCTGAATGAGGTAGCAGATATTGACTATCCGGAATACCTCGACAGCCACGGGGTTGTGATCGTACTGAAAGAGCCGGATCAGAAACAACCCGATTTCCTCAATCTTTCGCCGTTCATAGTTGACTTCAATTCGTTTGAAATCAGGTCCACAAAGTCAACCATCCTTGTATTCGACCAGGAAGCCGACGGCGAATACCAGTTTCGGGATTGCGATGATAACATTTATGATACCGGTAAAATGAATGACTCGGGATATCACCTTGCGGCAAAAATCCACAGCGAGTTTAATGAATTTAAAAAACATTTTCCGGAATGAAAAACAATTGGTATGGAAGCAAAATGTCCTTTCAAATTCCTTGATCCATACAGCGAACTCGATTCGGATTTCTTTTTCGGCAGGGAACACGAAGTAGATGTGCTGTACGATTCTATCCAGCGAAATAAGCTGGTAGTCGTTTATGGGCCTTCAGGAACTGGTAAAACAAGTCTTATACGCAGCGGGCTGAATAGAAAGTTTTCTTCCCGGCAGTGGCGCCCACTTTATGTGAGAAGGGAGAAAGATATTAACCTTTCCCTCACCGCCATGCTCAACCGGGAACTGCTGGAAATTGAAATGGAGCCGGAACAATCGGACAGCCGGAACATCAATAATCTTTCATTGTATTATCTGAGTCCGATCTACCTGGTGTTTGAACAATTTGAGGAGTTGCTGTTAATGGGATGCGAGCAGGAAAAAGCTACTTTTTTCAAGTCGTTGAGGTGTTTTGTCGAGTCAAGGACCCCGGCGGTTTCCTGCCAGGTTATCATAGTTCTTCGTGAAGAGTTTCTGGGACTGTTCGAAAAGTCCGAGAAGGAATTGAGGGGTCTTACAGATCGCCGGCTGCGGATCGATCCAATGCAGGAGTCCGATCTGAAGGAAGTAATCCGGCGCACGTTGAATTATCCTTCCTTCAGGATTTCCCTTGAATCGGATGAGGCGGTAAACCTCATATACAAAGCACTCGCAGACAAAAAAGACAATGTATCCCTTCCTTACCTTCAGGTATATCTTGACCGGCTTTGGCGGGAGGAGTTTGCTCGCAGCTACCCGAACGGGTATTCCGGCGAGGGGTTTGCACCGTTAAATTTTACGATCAAGGTGATCAGGGATTTCGGTGAAATCGGCGATGTGCTGCAGAAATTTCTGACGGAATGGAAAAAAGCGCTGGACTCGGATATAAACCAGCGGTTTTCTGATTTGAGTGATAACTTCCTGAACGACGTTCTTTCTGAATTTGTATCAGACTACGGTACCAAACAGCCCCTGATATTTACCCTGGAGAATGGTGTGTATGTTTTTCCACCTGCAGATAACCGAATCCATTTCGAAAACATGAGTGCCACAGCAGTGACGTATGTGATTAATGAACTTTGTCGCGGTATGATCTTGCGGAGGGAAGGCAAAACGCTGGAGCTGTCGCACGATATCCTGGCCCGGCTGATTTTTTCGCAGACGCAGGGTCTTCAGGGAAAGATAATCCGGATTCGTGTACTGATCAGGTTTTACAAAGACCAGAATCAAAGAATCCATAGCCGGTTTGTCCGTGAGTGGGAAGGATATATCAAGGATTGCCGCCTAAGTCCTGATGAACTTAAATTTTTTGAAAAGAGCCGGGAAGCTGCTGAAGCAGAGCAGCATGGTAAAGAAATACGAAAGGCGTTGATCGCAAAAGACGCTGAAAATAAAAAGCGGATCGGAAGAAGAAACAAAATCATCATGCTGGTAACAATTGCCAGCCTGGTAGTTGTTCTTTTTTACTACCGACAGAGCCTGAAAAGGGAAGACCAGTATTTCGGTATGGATTTGCTTGGTGCCACCGATTCCATGCCGGATAAAACAAAGGCGCTTCATGTAGCTGCCTATGTGTACAACCATATTTCTTCGCCCGAAAAAAAATATGAGGCACGCAACCGTTTGTTGCAGATTGCCCAGAGCCCCGAATTCCTGAAATTAAACGCACTGCTCGACCTCAAACTGCGATCCACGGCCGAACTGCAGCAAGGGCTTGATGTGGATATTTCGGCCAGTGGCCAGTATCTCTGTGTGCGTAATGGGCCCGGTTCGGAAAAAAATGAAACCAATACTTTTTTTGTCCTGAATACATCGGCCGGAAAAGGGATTATCGATTCATTCCCAAACATTGTATACTCCTATTTCCTTAGCCGCTCCGACACCTTGTTGCTGGCTTATTCTGGTAAGACGGCTATGGGATATAAAAACCAGGCAAATTCGTTCATCCTGTTTGACTGTGGTACGGGAAGCCGGGACACATTTACTTTGAAGAATACTTCCGCTGAAGCAAAAAGCCTGTATGACCGGGCAGAAATTGGATTGGCAACATTTTCCCAGTCCAATTCATACAGGGTTGCCAGGCTTTCTACCGGCGAATTGGTAGTGCCGCACCTCACGGTTACGCGTAACGGGCTTCGGGGACTTGGTTATCGGAACAGCCTGACGCTTATCCGGCCGAATCGCCCGGACAGTTCTTTTTACATCTTGCCGTTCAGCCTTTTGGTTTCCGAGGATAACCGCAGGATCCTTTATTCAACAGGTGACTCCTCTGCTGCCAGGTTCAGGGTCTACAATGCTAATGGCAGGCAGGCAGATCTGGGGAATATCCGCGGCTCTGCTTTATTGACAGATAAAGGCCGTATTGCCATCAGCACATCGACCGGAGTAAGTTTTGTGGCCCTGAGAACAAGGGATACCACGAGTTTCAATTTTCGCCCGCTGCACAGGATGCTAAACTGGGAGGAAGGTAATTATGTGATTGGTGAAACCGAACAGGGCGGTATCAGGATAATCGACATCGGCCACCCCGGGAACGAAATACAACTGAATGAAAAGATGATTGGTTATCGTTACGGGTCCGCACGTGTTATAACAATGGATGGTTACGCACATACCGGCGACTCCGTGTATACCCGATTTAACCAGACTTCCTTCGATGGAAAACGGATCAGGACTATACAGATTCCATATACGGTTGAAGACTTTGCCTGGAATCGTAACACCGGACGGTTCCTGGTGATGACCGGAGACGGAGATAAATCGACCAGCCGCATGTTATTCCTGTACAACGAAAATCTTGGCCTCGAAGGAGTATTCGGCATTACACCAAATGATACGTTTGGGTTCAGTCGGGATGGATCTTCGTTCTATATAGTCCGGAATGATGACCTTTTAGCGTTCAAAGTCGGCCGATACCTGGATGTCACCAGCCTGGATGCTGTGCTGGAAAAGGTCAAAGACGATGGCGAAATAATTGCAAGCTTTAAAAGAACAAACAGGTTTCCATCGAAGAAGTTCCTGTTCTGATCATTCCGTGAAATTTATGGGTGGTGTGCTGGTTTTCATGCAGGGGTAATCGTTATCAAATCTTTACCAAATCACTACCAAATAATTAACACTGCGGCACACGCACTAAAATCAAAATCCGAAAGGTAAAATTTGCAGCATAATCGAAAACAATATGCTGTTAAGAATAAACCTCGCCTGCATGATGCGGGTAATGGTGAGTGTGGTATTGATTTCAACGGGGCTTAACAAGGTGGAGGCACAAACAGCCCAGCCTGATCCAAACTACCGCCTGGTAAAGGGTTCAGGTTATGTTCAATCGAAAAATTATTACCTGGTTACACTTTTAAATGAATTGAAAGATGTAAAAATCCTTCTCGGGAAAGATCAGGCACTCGCAGCAATTTCAAAAACTAAGTCCGATGTTTTGGCCGGGTCGCTGAAAGACTGCGGGCGGGATGGTTCCTGTTTTATCAACCGGATGAAATTTACGACGGAAGAGATCAACGCCGTCAGCGAACGGCTTTCTACTTTATACGCACCGGGAAATGCACTCGATATCCTGGTAAAGAAACATCTGCTGCCTTCCGGTACATACATCCTGTACAACGAGTTGCCGGCCAAAGAAATGCTGGTGAAGGCATGGCAACAGGATGCAGGCGCGATCAACCGCGCAATCGATATTTACGCGGGTGGGCACAAGCCAAACTATCCGCTGATCGATTCGATCTCTTTTAATACCCGAGATGCAGTTAATCGCGATAATTACCGGGCTTCTTACGTGAGTTTCCTGTATAATACCGCAAATGTGGTGCTGGTGGAAAGCCAGTCCAGCCCTGCGTTTTACGCCCTGCCGCTGACTGCAGCACTGCTTTCGATTGAAATGAACGAACGCAACCAGGCGGCCGATTACGAGCCCATGGAAAAAGGGCAGAACAAGGCTGCTTACGAGCAGGTGAGGAAGACCAACTGGAATAATTATAAATATTCGGTCATCCTGATCCCAGGTGCCGGTCCCGACGAACCGGCAGTAGCGCTTAGTGCCGAAGGAATGCTTCGTTGCAGGCTCGCTGCCAACCAATACAAACAGGGGCTTGCCCCGTTCCTGATGCCCTCGGGTGGTTGCGTTCATCCTTACAAGACAAAGTTTAACGAGGCTATTGAAATGAAGAAATACCTGATGGAAACATTGGGTGTTCCGGAACATGCCATCATCATAGAACCGCATGCCAGGCATACTACCACAAATATGCGCAACGGTGTCCGCCTGATGTTCCGGTATGGAATGCCGATGTCCAAGCCCGGGCTGACGACTACCACCCGTGGACAGAGTACCATGATCGGATCCACACTGATTGATCGGTGCCAGAAAGAAATTAATGTCGTTCCCTATAAAAACGGAAACCGCCTGGGTGAAACCAGCATCGAATTTTATCCAATGATAGCCGCGCTGCAACTGGATTGGGACGAACCGATGGATCCCTGAAAATCCGGCCTGAACCTTACCTGGAAATCAAACTAACGCACCGATCCCCTTTCGGTGCAGCCGACCTGCCTGCCATAAAAATTGAAAACTTAACTCATGAAAAAAGGGTTTGCGATGGCGCTTTGTGCCGGACTTCTTTCCTGTATCATTATTTCTTTTAAAGCTGATATCGGTATGAGGATTACCGGTTCCCATTCGGTCGACTCACTCGGCGCCTGCCAGGGAATCAGTTACCAGCAGGGACGGTTTTTCCTGTATGGTGATCGCGAAGTCGGTGTGATCCGGGAATACAAACTGCAGGGCGACAGCCTGGTCATCAATGGCCGTGAAATGAAACTAACCCTGAACGATACCGATGTGATTAATCATCCTACCGGTATTGCATTTAACGGTGGCTCCACTGTGTTTATCGGCAACAGCATCCGCCTGAATAAGGAAGGTACACTGTGGCGCGCGGTGATCCATGCTGTTAACTGGATTGGACTGCAGAAAACCGGAACACTGGACGGGAATATCATCAACACGATTGAAGATGATGCGTGCATACAGGGTACGAGACCGGAGTTTATTAAACACAAGGGTAAATGGTATGTGGCAACGGCCGACTATGGTGGAAAAAGCAATGAGGTGAGATTGTATGATGCGGAAAAACTATTGAAAGCTAGAAAGACCTCTGAGAAGGGGGTCCTGGTTAAAAAGTTTACCTGTTCGCCATGGGTGCAAAACCTGCACTGGATGGAAGACAAAGGGATCCTCGTTTTAATCCAGAACCAGATTGAAGGCCGTCGGTGGAGGTTTACCTATCTCGACTTTGCGAAGTCACTGAAGTCGGGCAGGGAAGAAGTGATCAAAGTGGTGGATATCGACCGGGGCGATGAGCTGGAAGGGTTTACTTTTTCAGGGAATGACAAGACGGGGATCGCGGTGTCGAGCCCAAGGAAAAATAATGTGAATATGATGGAGGTGGGGTGGTGAGGTCCCTCCGGGATGACAACAGGTCCCTACGGGATGACAAAGGGTCCCTCCGGGATGACAACAGGTCCCTACGGGATGACAAAGGGTCCCTACGGGATGACAAGAGGTCCCTACGGGATGAGGTCCCTACGGGATGAGGTCCCTCCGGGATGACAAAAGGTCCCTACGGGATGACAAAAGGGTCCGCCGGGATGAGGTCCCTCTGGGATGACAAAAGGG
>SDZZ01000612.1 GCA_004173255.1 Chitinophagaceae bacterium
CAATCAGGCCCCTTCTTGAAACTTACCTTGGAAGCCTGCCGGGAACAGGCAGGCAGGAAACTCCGCGCGACTATGCAGTTCGCATACCATCGGGCAGGATCCGCAAGGAATGGAGGCTGGGAAATAACGACAAGGCATCTGTTCGTCTGATTGTCGGTGGTGAATATGAGTATAGCCAGCGGACAACGCTTGAGTTGAAAGCAATTGCAAAAATCCTTGAGAGCCGGCTACGTGAAAAGCTGAAGGAAGCCGAGAAAGGGGAGGGTGCTCCCACGGTAACGGTCGATCTCAGTAAGTTTCCGGCTGCACGGTATATGTTCCGGATCTCATTTGATGTGGTGCCGGCAAAAGTGGACAAATTGATTACAGCCGTTGAGCTGGAAGTGAGGCGGATGAAGGTTTTTGGGCCAACCATCGACGATCTCGACCGGTTCATCAACGCAGAGGTGGATGCCACTGAAGTTGCTATTGGCCAGAATGAATTCTGGCTTTATTACCTTTCCCGGCAATACCAGGACCAGGAAGATCTTACCGATATTGTAAGTTACTACCAGCGGCTCGACAAGATTGACCGCGAATTTATGCGCCAGACCGCCAACCTGTACCTGGGTGATGAAAATGTGGTGGCCCTGATCTGGTTGCCGGAAAATACTCCGCTGACGCCGTCGAAATGATCGATTATCGGAACATCGGATATGTTATTGAATGAATATTTTTTCCTGTAACACATCATCCTTTGTAATGACCCGCGCAATATAAATTCCTTTTGTTACCGTTGGAAGTGTGATCGTCATGGCTCCTGAAGCGCCATTCAGGCCTTTTTCATAAACCACCATTCCTGCGCTGTTGATCAACTGGAAACGGCTGGCTGGCTGCTGAATGGACAGGTTCAGGTTACCATCGCGGATCAGGGTCGGGTAAATCCTGCCCGTTGACTGTTCGCCCGGCACCAGGAGCGTTGCAGAGTATTCGATGGATCCGTCATCATCCTGTACTGCCAGCCGGTAGTAAACATTTGCCACCGAAGTGAACGTATGGCCGAAGTGATAACTGCTGCCGGTTTCGATGCGACTCGCATCCACGATGCCTGCCCTGGCAAATGTTTGCCCATCAGTACTGAATTCAATAATGAATCGGGCGGTATTCTGTTCGAAGGAAGTAGTCCAGTCCAGGTTATTCTGTCCGGTAGCTTTTTTCGCCGTAAAGCTTGAAAGCCTTACAGGCAAAGGGGTTCCGCCGCTAGCCACCACTTTATACACCGCATTGTTGCCAACTGCATACAAAGTGCCGTCCTCTGCCTCGCCGAATCCCGCTAAAAAAGTGGTCCGTGCCTGCATGTTGCTGTTCCAGCCCCCGCTTCCATTGGGCCACAACACAAACAGGTTTCCTGACAGGTAATCGATAGCCGTATAATAACCGCGGAAGGCAGTGTATTCTGTTCCGCGGTACACAAAACCTCCGGTCACAGCCCGACCCAGCGTTGGATTGGCATAATCGAATATTGGCAGCGTTTGTCCCGGTGGAGTGCAGGGTGTCACTCCGGGGTTCGGGATCATTCCTTCGTAACATCTCCAGCCGTAGTTAATCCCAGCCGTGCTTCCCGACGCGCGGTAATTGATTTCTTCACGGGCGGACTGACCCACGTCGCCAATCCACATATCCCCATTGGCGCGGTCGAAGCTCCAGCGGAACGGGTTCCGCAGCCCGAGTGCAAAAATGCGTTCATCAATGGAAGCATTACCAATGAAAGGATTATCTGCCGGTACCGCGTAGTTGCCATATGCACTGGTTGCGTTGATATTCAGCCGCAGCATTTTTCCAAGCAACGACATCCCATTCTGTGCATTGTTGTTCGGATCATTTCCGTTGCCCCCGTCACCCGTTGCGAAATATAAATATCCGTCGGGACCAAAGTTCAGTTTGCCGCCGTTGTGATTGGATTCAACCGGATGCAGGATAATAATGATGGAGGTAAAACTTGCCGGGTCCACGGTATTGATGTTCCCCGCTGTTGTCTGGAACCGCGCCACCTCGATATTGCCGTCGGGGTTTGTATAATAGATAAAGAAGAACCGGTTGCTGGTTCCATCATAATCCGGATGGAAGGCCATGCTCAACAATCCCTGTTCGCCTCCGCTGGCTATAAGGTCAAGCCCTGAAGGTCCGATGTTGAGAAATTCGGCTGGTGCTGCCCCAGTGGA
>SDZZ01000613.1 GCA_004173255.1 Chitinophagaceae bacterium
GCTTCCAGCATGACAATTACCGCAAATGCTTCCAGCATGACAATTACCCAGATGCTTTCAGCATGACAATTACCTCGGATGCTTCCAGCATGTCAATTACCGCAAATGCTTACAGCATGACAATTACCTCGGATGCTTTCAGCATGACAATTACCGCAGATGCTTCCAGCATGACAATTACCGCAGAGGCTTCCAGCATGACAACTATACTCTCACAACGCTGCAACGCGCTCTGACACTATCTTCCCGTCAAATGTGACCGCACTTCCCTTCACCAGGTCATCTTCCCAGTTAAGGTTCAGTGCGCCTTCTTTGGTAATAATCAGTTGCAGGAAATTCAGTACATTTTTCCCATACAGTTTACTTGCATCGGAAGGCATGGACGATTGCAGCGACGAATCGCCGATAATCTTTATGCCCTTATAAATGACGGTTTCATTGTTTTTTGTAAGGGGCGTATTACCACCGGTGGCAGCCGCCAGGTCTATGATGACCGAACCCATCCGCATGGCATCGATCATTTGTTCAGTAACCAGCAGTGGCGCTTTTTTTCCCGGGATCTGTGCCGTGGTGATCACTATATCGGCCTTTGCAATGCTCTCAGCAATGCGTGCCTGTTGTTTTTGTTTGTAATCGTCCGACTGTTCCACCGCATAACCACCGGCTTTAGAAGCATCGGCAGCGCCTTCCACTTCCACAAATTTTGCCCCCAGGCTCATCACTTCCTCCTTCACCGCAGGGCGGGCATCAAACACCTCCACCACCGATCCAAGCCTTTTGGCGGTGGCAATGGCCTGGAGTCCGGCCACCCCCGCACCGAGGATCAGCACTTTTGCCGGGGCAATACTGCCTGCGGCAGTCATAAACATGGGGAAGTAACGGCCATACTCATTTGCAGCACGGAGCACCGCTTTGTAACCTGCGATATTTGCCTGCGAGCTCAACACATCCATCGATTGCGCACGGGTGGTGCGGGGCAACATATCGAGGGAAAAGCTGGTAATATTTTTTGAAGCCCATTCCTGCATGAGTGGTGCATTGAACAGTGGCTGGTATACGCCAAGCAGGATTACACCTGGTTTGACCGACGCAAGGCCGGCCGGGGCATGGATAGAAAGAAGGATGTCTGACGAAGAAAGCACCTCCGCCCTGGTCTTTACCTCAGCACCGGCCTTTTGGTAATCGCCGTCACTGCAGGAGGCCTTTTCCCCACTACCCTGTTCCACCCACACAGTCACTCCCTTTTTCACAAGCGCAGCTACGGTCTCCGCTAAAACAGATACCCTGGTTTCGGCTGACGGTTCTTTTAAAACACCTATAATCATGCTGGGGAGGAATTTGGATTGGAGATTTAATCCCGGACAAGATAGAGATTTTTCGGTCTAAACAAGAGGGAGATAACTGATATTCCGTGGATTATCCCCGCCATTTTCAGAAGCGGATATCAAATGCCTGTTTTTCCCTGAATTCTTTCCGGAAAAAAACGAGACCGATGTAGAAGAGGTCTACGCTGCAGCGCACAGTTTCATGCGACCGGATGGTTTTCCATGCAGCTTCCATTTCGGCACTCCAGTGCACGTCATCAAAGACGAGGATGCTATCGTTATGGATATGGGGAAGCAGCCATTCAAAATATCTTTCGGTAGGTTCACGACGATGGTTACCATCGATAAAAACCAGGTCCAGCGGGCCGTTGCCAGCCAGGAAAACCGGCAGCGTATCATCAAAATTCCCTTCAATGATGTTTACCCCCGCACCGACTGACCGCAGATTATCCCCGGCCGTTGCAGCAACTTCGGGCGAGCCCTCCATACTGGTGACCGTAGCATCGGGATTGGCGAGTTTCAGGTAAGCACTGCTGATGCCCAGCGAGGTGCCGAGTTCGAGTACCGTGGCGGGTTTGTAAAACCGGGCAATGCGGAATAGTAATTGGGCAAGGCGGACCTGTTTGGCCGAATTCCTCGTAATAGATGCAACAGTGCGTTCACTACCCTGGCCCATCGATGAACCCGCGCCGAGTTCGCGGATCGGCAGCATTGTCGTGTCCCTCAGTAATTTGCCCCTGAGGTTTTCTACCACTGCATACTCGGGGTAAATGCTTTTATCATTAAGCACTTTGGTGATCAGCGTAAACACAAACGGGGAGTGCATGCCATGACCCTTGCTGTTGGCAGCGCGTTTCCTGAATCGGAGATACCGG
>SDZZ01000138.1 GCA_004173255.1 Chitinophagaceae bacterium
CCCTTTGTGCAGATACAGCAGTACCGGCGAGCAAGAGGCAGGCAACCATTAATTTTTTCATGTAGAAAGTTGTGATTATTTAAAAGTGAATTGTTTCCAGTTGGTTATTATCTCAAAAGCAATGCCAACCGCCCGGATTCATTTTTAATTAATTGACCATCATGAGGATCGATTCAGGATATTTGCGCCATGAAAGAGATACTTCTGTTCGGTGCAGGAAAATCTGCCACGGTGCTCATCGATTACCTGCTCGAAAATGCAGCAGCTGAACAGTGGAGATTGATTGTGGTGGATGCTGATCCTGAGCTGGCCGCATCAAAGCTGGGGGGCTCACCTTATGGTGAAGCCCAGGGTTTTGATATCAGCCTTCCGGAAAAAAGATCGGCAGCCATCAGCCGGGCCGACCTGGTCATTTCCATGATGCCCCCTACCCTGCACCGCCTGGTGGCGGCATCCTGCCTGGAGCATTCCAAACACCTGCTGACCGCTTCGTATGTCGACGAAAACATGCGTTCGCTGGAAGGAGCCCTGATCGAAAAGGGGGTTATCTTCCTGTGTGAAATGGGTCTCGATCCTGGCATCGATCATATGAGTGCTATGCAGCTCATTGACCAGATCCACAAGGAAGGCGGCACGATTCATTCCTTTGCTTCGCACTGTGGTGGATTGATTGCGCCGGAGAGTGATGATAATCCCTGGCACTACAAAATCAGCTGGAATCCAAGAAACATAGTTATGGCCGGAAGCTCGGGTGCGGTGTATCGCCACAATAACCAGCAGGTCACCACTGCCTACCAGCAGTTGTTCGAGGGCACCGGGCTGGTGCACGTACCGGGTCTTGAACCGTTCGCCTGGTATGCAAACCGGGATTCACTTTCCTACCTCGCACTGTACGGCCTGGAAGGAACCGCCAGTTTCCTGCGTACCACCCTGCGCCATCCGTCCTTTATGAAAGGCTGGAATTATGTGGTGAAGGCCGGGTTGACCAGCGAGGTATTGTTCAATGAAGGCAGCAACGATCTTACCTATGCCGGGTGGCTTAACCAGCAGGTAACGGCCACCACAGGTTATGCCGATATTTATACATTCCTGTCCGCCGTGACCGATGACCCGACCACGGAAACGGTGCTGCATTTATTCAACTGGCTGGGCCTTACTTCGGAAGAAAAAATACCGGCAGCAGCAAAATGTGCAGCTGATGTAATGCAGGCTGTGCTTGAAAGCAAACTGCAGTTGCTGCCTGGTGATAAAGACATGATCGTTATGCTGCATGAGTTCGGTTATGAACTGAATGGTGAATCAAAAAGAATCAGCAGTTCACTCGTGGTGAAAGGGAATGACAGCAGGCATACGGCCATGGCAAAAACGGTCGGACTGCCCCTTGGTATTGCTGCGGGCCTGATCCTCAATGGAACCATCCGCAACCGCGGGCTATGCATTCCGGTTACACCCGGTATTTACGAACCGGTACTGGCAGAACTTGCACTGCATGGCATCCGGTTTGACGAAAGAACTTACTAGGATTCCATTTCGCCAACGATGGCCTTCACCAGTTGAACCAATTCCTGCACTCCCTCTGTCGCCGGTTTTTCGATCCTGACCAGGTTATTGAGCCGCACATCAGGTAACTTTTTGTCTACTATAAACAACGGTATTCCGGGTCTGGTGTAATGGATCAGACCTGCTGCCGGGTAGACCACCAGTGAAGTACCCACTATGGCAAACAGGTCGGCCTCTTCGATTACGGCCGATGCCATGCCGATCATCGGTACCGCTTCCTCAAACCACACGATGGCCGGTCGCAGGAAAGAGCCATCAGGGGCTTTGTCACCGGGCATCATGTCGTCCCGGATCTCGTAAAGCGTTTCTTCATCGTCATCACTTCGCATGCGGAAAATGCTTCCATGCAGGTGCATTACTTTGGAGGAACCAGCGCGTTCATGCAGGTCGTCGATGTTCTGCGTCACGATGGTGAGGTCAACGAGTTTTTCCAGTTCGGCCAGACCGGCATGCGCAGCATTCGGTGTTGCCGCCGCTACATCACGACGTCGCATGTTATAGAAATCAAGCACCAGGGAAGGATTTTTCTTCCATGCCCGTGGCGTGGCCACTTCCGTAACTTCATACCCTTCCCATAATCCATCACTGTCGCGGAACGTTCGTAGCCCGCTTTCTGCACTGATGCCTGCACCAGTCAGCACCACCATCTTTTTCTTCATAACTATAAAGTTAAGCAGCAACCACTATTTTTCCCCGGCGGCCAACTGAACTGGTTTCACCTCTTCATTTTTTTCGATGCTTGCCATTTCTTTTTCGAGCGATAATTTCGCGGCCTTCTCTACCAGTTGCCGGAACTCATCCCGGTATCCTTCTGCATCGTTTCCACGGGCCGATCTGGCCAGACTCAATACATGCGGGTAAGTAGCGGCTGACCTGAATGCGGAGTTGCGAAGCAGCATCCCGAATTCAGCCACTGCGGCAGCGAAGCGGAAATTATCCGTCGCTGATTCAATGTCCCGGAAATCCCTCTGCACCGGATGGGTAATCAGTTTGCTCACACTGCCTCCGGGGTCTTTGTACCTGAATTTTACGGTCATGATTTCATTGCCGGGTGCAGGCGAAACAGTTTTTTGTGTGGAATATTTTAATGCATCCACGCCGGTCCCTTCGGTAAATTCACTTTCTATCCCCGCCGGTATCACTTCGTATAATGCCGTTACGGTGTGCCCGCTTCCCAGTTCGCCGGCATCTTTCCTGTCATCATTGAAATCTTCCTTTGCCAGCATCCGGTTTTCATACCCGATGAGACGGTATGCCTGTACGCTGGCCGGATTGAATTCAACCTGCAGTTTTACATCTTTCGCTATGGTAAATACCGTACCACCGAATTCAGTGGCAAGCACTTTCCTGGCTTCAGACAAGCCATCGATATAGGAATGGTTGCCGTTTCCTTTGTCGGCCAGCAACTGCATTTTGGCGTCCTGGTAGTTGCCTGTACCGAAACCAAGTACGGAGAGGAACACACCCGACTCGCGCTCTTTTTCAATCAGGCGTTCCATGGCGTCATCACTGCTTTCCCCCATATTAAAATCCCCGTCGGTGCAGATGAGCACGCGGTTCGTTCCTTCCTTCCGGAAATAGTTGCGTGCCGTTTGGTAAGCCAGCTGCAATCCGGCCGCACCAGCGGTAGAGCCACCCGCTTCGAGGCGGTCGATCGCATCGTTGATGGTCGTCTTTTCATTGCCCGGTGTAGGTTCCAGTACGAGTCCGGCCGATCCTGCGTACACTACCAGCGATACGCGGTCCTGCGAACGGAGCTGGTCAGTCAGCAGGTGCAGCGCAGATTTGACGAGGGGTAACTTATCGGCCGATTCCATTGACCCGGACACATCCACCAGGAAAACAAGATTGGCAGGTGGCAGGTTATCGGTGCTGATCCGTTTTCCCTGCAGGCCAACCATCACCAGCTGGTGTTTTTTGTTCCATGGCGCGGTGGACATTTCAGTGTGGATGGCAAAAGGCTCATTATTGGCGGGCGCAGCATAATCGTACCGGAAGTAGTTGATCATCTCTTCAATGCGTACGGCCCCGGCCGGCGGTAAATACCCATCCTGCAACATCCTCCGCACATTGCTGTAGGATGCGCCATCCACATCGATCGAGAAAGTGCTGAGTGGATTGTCGGAAACACGCCGGAAAGTATTTTCAGTAATGGGCGCATAACCTTCGGTGGCGGCTACCTCGGGTTGTTGTGCCTCGTCTTTGTTGCCCGGTTCGAACAACCTGAGATCCTGCGTTGAATCACCCGAATATTTTTCACCCTGTGTGCCTTCATTGCAGGCATGGCAAAGTAGGACGGCAGACAGCAGGCCTGCGGCTAGAAGCTTGTTCATCGTTAAATGTTTTAGAGGTAATGGGAAGCGGCTATCGGATCATTCCATAAATCCCGGCCGGGAGTTTACAGGTTTACAGGGAATGTAAAGGTTGATACGATGGAGTGTGAAAAGGTAACCTTCGGCGGTCGTTAAATTTTACGTGCCGATAAATGTATTCAGCAACAGTACGCCGATCAGCCCGACGATGGCTACGATGGATTCCATTACTGACCATGACAGGATGGTGTTGCGGATACTAAGGTTAAAATATTCCTTGAACATCCAGAAACCCGAGTCGTTGACATGGGAGAAGGCAAGGCTGCCTGCACCTACTGAAAGTACCATCAGGTTTGGGTCGGTGCCTGTGGCCGTCATAAGTGGCAAAATAATGCCGGCAGTGGTCAGGCCCGCAACGGTTGCAGATCCTACACAGATGCGGATGATTGCTGCAATCAGCCATCCAAGCACCAGGGGGTGCAGCGGCATGTGCTGCAACATGCCTGCAACAGAAGCGCTCATCCCTGTATCGGTCAGCACCTGCTTCAGTGCGCCGGAACCTGCTATGATGAGCAAAATCGGTGCGATGTCTTTTGCGGCATCCATATAGGTGTTCATGATGGAAGCCATATTCCGGTTGCGTTTCAGGCCAAGGGATATGGTAGCATATACCAGTGAGATCATCAGCACAACAGAGGGGGAACCTAAAAAAAGTACGAGACTGTTTTTTGCGAGCCCGGGAAATACGGCAGGGATCATTGCGGTTACCGCCAGCAGCATTACCGGCAGCAGTGCGGTGAAAAAACTGTTGAATGTACCCGGTAAAACATGTTCCGGCATTTCTTCTGCCACCAGTGTGCGCAGTGGTTGTGAAGGGATGTTTTTCAGGAAACCGGAAAAGAGCGGCCCTGCAATGATGATGGCAGGTACTGCGAGTATGATCCCGTATAATAAGGTAAGCCCCATATTGGCGCCGAACTGGACTACCAGCGCCGAAGGCGACGGATGCGGTGGCAGGAAGCCGTGTGTGACCGAAAGGGCTGCCAGCATCGGGAGGCCAATGAAAACAGCGGGCAGTTTATATTTATAAACAATGGAAAAGATCAGGGGTACCATCAACACAAACCCGACACCATAGAATAACGGGATCCCGATGATGAAGCCAACCACCACCATTGCCCACTGGATGCGGCGTGGACCTGAGAGGCGCATCATTACCGCCGCTATCTTCTGCGCCGCACCGCTTTCTGCAACGATTTTGCCGAACATGGCACCAAACGTCAGCAGGATCAGCAGGGATGACATGACATCACCTATTCCTTTTTCCAGTGAACCCGGAATTTTTTCCAGTGGAAGACCGAGTGCCACGGCAGCCATTACCGATACCAGCAGGAATGCCGGGAAAGGATGGATCTTCACCCAACTCACCAGCAGCACGAGCACGGTTATACAAATGGCGATGATCAGTAAGGTCATAAATCGTTTTTAGCACATGATGCTGTTCCCAATATACTCCCTTTTACTCCGAATCGGACAGGCCCAGCACATGATTCCACTCCGCTTCGGTGATGGATCCGACCGACAACCGGGAAAGGCGGATCAGCGACATATTTTGAAGGAAAGGGTCTGCTTTCATCCGGACAAGTGTAACCGGTTTCTTCAATTTTTTATGCGGGGCAAAATCAACGGCAAGCCATGCCGGGTCGGTGGTGCTGGGGTCCTGGTATGCTTCCTTTACCACTTTTGCTATACCGACTATTTCCAGTCCTTCGTTGCTGTGGTAAAAGAAAGCGAGATCACCTTTTTTCATATCCCTCAGGTTATTCCTGGCGGCATAATTACGCACGCCATCCCAGGTTGTTTTTTTGTCTTTTACAAACTGGTCCCAACTGTACTTGAATGGTTCTGATTTGATAAGCCAATAAGCCATAATAAGTGTTATTCCCCAAATGTAAAACGATCGCGGCAGAAAAATCTTTTTACCGGGGCAATCCAATCCCGAACCGATCCCCGTAACTGATGTATCCGGATGCGTACAACAGTTGTAATGTGACCTTCAATTTTATACTTACCTAAATCAATCAAATCATGAATCTCTTTAAGAAAGCAGGCCTTGCTGCATTTGCAGTAATGGCTTTCCAGGTGTCTTTTGCCCAGAATAAAATGAACGAGAAAACAGTTGAGGTTGGCGGTGCAGCGATGTACCCTTCAAAAACTATTGTTGAAAATGCGATTAACTCGGCCGACCATACCACGCTGGTAGCTGCGGTTAAAGCTGCAGGCCTGGTGGAAACTTTACAGGGTAAAGGACCATTCACCGTATTTGCGCCGACCAATGAGGCCTTCAATATGTTACCTGCCGGTACTGTTGAAACACTGCTGAAACCAGAAAACAAGGCGAAACTTGCGGCTGTATTGACTTACCACGTTGTTCCGGGTAAAATTGACTCGAAAGAACTGGCCAAATGGATCAAAAAAGGAAATGGCAAGGCTGAACTGACAACCGTTCAGGGCGGTAAGCTGTGGGCCATGATGGAAGGAAAAGATATTGTTATCGTTGACGAAATGGGCGGTAAAGCGAAAGTAACTATTGCAGATGTATACCAGAGTAACGGGGTGATCCACGTTACCGACCACGTATCGCTGCCAAAATAAGAAGCAGTTGATTTTTGAGCGTACGACCGGTTTTCCTTTATGGAAGGCCGGTCGTTTTTTTGTTACCAGCCCTGCGCCAGCACATCGGCCAGGTGCATGGTTTTTATGGGGTATTGTTTATGGTTGATATAACCCTGCAGGTGCATCAGGCAGGACAGGTCGGTGGAAATGATATATTCCGCACCGGTAGCCACTGCGTTCTCCACTTTCTGTTCGGCCATGCCAATAGATATGGGCTCGAATTTTACAGAGAAGGTGCCCCCGAATCCACAACAGGTTTCCACATCATGCATCTCGACCATGTCGAGTCCCTTTACCTGCTGCAGCAGTTTCCTTGGTTCTTCCTTGATGCGGCATTCACGGAGGCCCGCGCAGCTGTCGTGATAAGTAGCCCTGGCATGCAGCTCCGCCCCCAGTTTTTCACGGCCAAGTACCTGTACCAGGAATTCAGAGAATTCAAATATCCGTTTGCCGGTGCTGATCACTTCATGATGAAGTGATGAATTAGCCAGTTGTTTGGGATAATAATTGCGAACGAAACCCACACAGCTGGCGCTGGGTGCCACAATAGGGTCATCCCCTTTGAAGTCCTGCAGGAATTTCTGGCAAACCTGTTTGCTTTCCTCCTGGAACCCTGCATTGTAAGCCGGTTGGCCGCAGCAGGTCTGGCTTGCATTATAACGGACATTGCAACCGGCTTTCTCCAGCACTTTTACCATGTTGAAAGCGGTGTCCGGATAAAGCTGGTCTACAAAGCACGGTATGAAAAGCTGTACATCCATTAAGCTGGTATCAGTTGATTGATATGAAATGTTGCGGGAGCAGGCGGCCGGTGGCGGAAAGTCAGTTAATTGACCGGTTAAGGGCAATCATCTTAAGCGCAGTGATACCGGCTTCTTCACCTTTATGTCCGTGTGTTCCCCCGATGCGTTCGATGGCCTGTTGTTCCTCGTTTACCGTCAGCACCCCAAAGATCACGGGAACCGGCAGGCTGAGATTCAGCTGAAGTATACCATCCGTTACTGTTTCGCACACGTACTCGAAGTGGGGCGTATCGCCGCGGATCACGCAGCCGAGTGCAATGAATGCGTCGGGTCGTAAAGGACCTGTTTTTTCCTTGTAATAACGTTGTATGATGAACGGGATCTCGACCGCACCAGGAACCACCAGGGTAACCACTTTCACCTGGCTGTCTGTTGCAAATACGCGCAGGCAGCCCTGCTCCAGTTCGTCCACGATGGCCGCATTCCATTCGGTTTTGACCAAAACAATACAGGCATCCCGGTTGAGAATGCCTGTATCTGTCTGTAATAAATGACTCTTGCTTACGTCAGCCATATTATTTTACATTGTAAACGCCCAGTTGTGCGAGGTAGTTTCCTGCCTGCATACCCTGTTCGGTCCTTGGGAATTTTTCCTTGATTTCCTTGTACAGTTTGATGGCTTCATCGTTGTCCTTGATTACGCGTTGTGCCAGGTAGGCTGCGCGGAACAGGGCGTCTGCAGAAGCTTCCTTATCTTCCTCGAAATGATGTCCGGCTTTTTTGTAGCTGTCCAGCGCATCCTTGCTCTGGCCCAGGTCAGCGTATGCATCGCCCAGTAACTGGTAGGCACGTTGCTGGATCTGTTTGGCATCGGTATCGAAGTCTTTCAGGTATTTTACTGCGTTTTTGTTGTCGTCAAGTTTGATGTAGCAGCTGCCGGCATAAAACTTCGCCAGGTTACCCGCTTTGGTTCCACCGTAGTTGCTGATGATCTTCAGGAAGCCTGCGCTTTGCCCGTCGCCATTGAGGGCGAGGTTGATTGAATCAGCGCGGTAGTAATACTCTGCCTTGAACATGGCATCCGCAGCTTTATCTTCTTTGGGTCCCTGGAAGAAATGTTTGTAAACATAGTAACCACCTACTGCTACCAGCAGGACCAGTAAGATCCCGATGATCAGCTTGCCGTTGCGCGTCCAGAAGTCCTTCGCTTTCGCAGCCGGGTCGTTGTTTAAATCCTGTGCAATAATAGTCTCTGACATTACGATAAATTGTGGGTGTTATTTTTCCCTGTTAATAGTTAGTGTTGGTTAAACAGATCAGTCAACAATGAATGGATAGTCCTTGTCAACATAAACATCTTTCAGAACCTCGTCGTCATCCGGCCATGGGCTTTCCTCGGCGAATTTGACAGACTGGATCACAATATCTTCCACGCGTTTGTCGGTTGCGTTCAGTTCTTCTTCTGTAGCGAATTTGTTGTCGAGGATCGTTTTTTTGATCACGATCAGCGGGTCCTTGCCTTTGTATTCATCCACCTCTTCCTTGGTGCGGTATTTCTGCGGGTCACTGATGGAGTGACCTTTGTACCGGTAGGTTTTGATTTCGAGCAGCGTTGGTCCGTCCCCTTCCCTGGCGCGTTTCACAGCGCGGGCAACACCTTCGTGTACGGTTTCGGGCAGCATGCCATCGATGACGTCCGAAGGCATTTCATATCCGTCGGCCAGTTTATAGATATCCGTTACGTTGGAAGTACGCTCAACCGAGGTACCCATGGCGTAATGGTTATTCTCACAGATAAAAATTACCGGCAGTTTCCACAACATGGCCAGGTTAAAAGTTTCGTGCAGGATTCCCTGGCGGGCAGCACCATCGCCAAAGTATGCAAGTACCACGTTATCGGTCCCGCGGTATTTTTCGGCAAATGCCAGTCCGGCCCCGGTGCCAATCTGCGCACCAACAATCCCGTGACCGCCGAAGAAGTTTTCTTTTTTACCAAAGAAGTGCATACTTCCGCCTTTCCCTTTTGCGCAACCCGTTGCCTTACCGTACAGTTCGGCCATACAGCTGTCGACCGATACGCCTTTGGCAATTGCGAGGCCATGGTCACGGTAAGCGGTGATGAACTTGTCTTCCGGTTTGGTGGCGGTCATACAACCGGCCGCAATTGCTTCCTGCCCGATGTAGGCGTGGAAGAAACCACGGATCTTACCTTCCATTTTATACTTCTCTTCGGACATCAGCTCGAACTGACGGATGAGCTGCATCAGTTCGTACCAGTACAGGTAGGTCTCTTTGGAAAATTTTGTAGCCAAGGCAGAATTTTTGAGATTAATCCCGTTCAAACGGGAGGCAAAAATAAGGGAAAGAAAGGGAAACGTCAAAGCATGGTTCTTAGGGATTTTGGGTCATTCTGCCTTTGTGTGCCCCCCAGCGTTTAACTTGCAAACCGTATGCTGCAGATCCGCCAGATATCCCTTTTACAGTTCAAGAATTACACCAACCGGTCGGTCGACACCGGTGCCCGGATTATCGGCATCTGCGGGAATAACGGCGTGGGAAAAACCAACCTGCTCGACGCCGTTCATTACCTCTGTTTTACCAAAAGCTATTTTTCCCGTTACGACGCCCCCAATGTGCAGCAGGGCCGCAGCGGTTTCCGTATTGAAGGCAGGGTGGAGCTGAACCGGCACACGGAAAAAGTAACCTGCATACTGCGGGAAAACGGCAGGAAGGAATTCCTGGTGGACGACCAGCCATA
>SDZZ01000614.1 GCA_004173255.1 Chitinophagaceae bacterium
TTGTGGGTTTGTCAGTTTACCTGGTGGCCGGGCTTCCGTCTCACGGCCCACAGGTTTTTTACCTGATCGTTGCCCTCGCCCTCCTCTACGGCATCTTCTTCGTCCTGCCGATCGGGGGCGCCGACATGCCGGTAGTCATTTCCATCCTCAACTCTTTCACGGGTGTTGCCGCTGCCTGTGGTGGATTCCTGTACGACAATAAAGTAATGCTGACCGGTGGTATCCTCGTTGGTGCGGCAGGTACCTTACTTACCATCCTGATGTGTAAGGCCATGAACCGATCATTGCTCAATGTACTGATCGGCTCGTTTGGTGGAAGCAGCAAGGCAGCCGGTCCGGCGGGCTCGCGCGAACAGGGCTCCTACAAGGAGATCAGCCTGAGCGATACGGCTGTGTTGTTAAGCTATTCCAGCAAGGTGTATATCGTTCCGGGTTATGGACTCGCCGTAGCCCAGGCGCAGCACGTGTGCCATGAACTGGAAAAATTACTGGAGAGCAAGGGAGTCGATGTGAAATACGCCATCCACCCAGTGGCCGGTCGGATGCCCGGTCACATGAACGTGCTGCTGGCCGAAGCGGATGTGCCGTATGAAAAACTGCTGGAGATGGAACAGGCGAATGAAGAATTTTCCACCACCGATGTGGTACTCATCCTTGGCGCCAATGATGTAGTGAACCCTGCCGCAAAAACAGATCCCTCTTCACCTATTTATGGCATGCCGATCCTTGATGTGGATCTTGCCAAAAACTGTATCGTGAACAAACGGAGTATGAAGCCGGGTTATGCAGGTATTGAAAATGACCTGTTCTTCCAGCCCAAAACATCCATGCTGTTTGGAGATGCAAAAAAAGTTTTACAGGACCTGATTGCCGAAATAAAGAATCTCTGAGCGTAAATTTGCCCGTGCAGATACCCCAACCACTTTTAGATACATTAGAGGGAGTAAAGGATTTTGACCGGGATGCGTTCATGCGGGTACATCAGTCGGGCGAACAGGTTACGTCGGTGCGGCTGAATCCCCTTAAACCAGTGGATTCATTCCCCAATTTTGACATCGCAGGTGATGTCCCCTGGAGCGACTACGGACGATATCTTTCAACACGTCCTTCCTTTACTTTTGATCCGCTGTTCCACGCAGGAACTTATTATGTGCAGGAAGCCAGCAGCATGTTCCTTGAACAGGCGTTGCGCCAGTCGGCCGATCTTTCAAAACCTTTAAAAGTACTCGACCTTTCGGCGGCGCCCGGTGGTAAATCGACCCACCTGCAATCGCTCATCAGCAGGGACTGCCTCCTGGTGAGCAACGAAGTGATCAGGCCACGCGCCAATATCCTGAAAGATAATATGGTGAAATGGGGAGGCGGCAACGTAGTGGTAACGCATAACGATCCGGCTGACTTTAACCGGCTGGAAAATTATTTCGATGTAATTGTGATCGATGCACCGTGTAGCGGAAGCGGATTGTTCCGGCGCGAACCTGATGCCATCAACGAATGGAGCACACATAATGTGAACCTCTGCGCCCAGCGCCAGCAGCGGATCCTGGCCGACATCTACCTGGCTTTGAAAAAAGACGGCATCCTTATTTATTCCACCTGTTCCTATTCGCCGCAGGAAGACGAAGACATCCTTGACTGGTTCACCAAAGACTTTGACCTGCAACCGGTACGTATCCAGACCGGCATTACCGGTATTACAGAAGTGGAAAACAGCAGCGGGGCATTTGGTTACCGGTTCTGGCCCTACAGAATAAAAGGGGAGGGGTTTTTCCTTTCCGTGTTTAAAAAACAATCGGGCAGTGAAGGCGCATATGCGAAAACCAGGAAAAAAGCAGCCGGACTTACCGCTAATGAAACCGATCGTATTTCGAGGTGGATCGATCCAACAGCATTTGAATTGATCCGCCATGAACAGACAATATATGCATGGCCCCAGGCACATGCGTTTGAAATGAATTTACTGCTCAACAACCTCCGAGTTATTTATTCAGGGATCCTGCTCGGCGAACTGAAGCATGATAAACTGGTTCCTGATCATGCTCTGGCGATGAGTACGCTGGCAAGCCCATCCATTCCGGTAGCGGAACTTGGGTTCGATGGTGCAATCCGTTTTTTACAACGTAAGGATATTACCCCTCCGGATAATACAAAGGGATGGGCATTGATGGCTTACCGCGCGCAACCGATCGGATGG
>SDZZ01000615.1 GCA_004173255.1 Chitinophagaceae bacterium
TTCCAAACGGCGTACTGAACAACCCGCCGGTTTTCAGGATCCGTGGTACCAACTCACTTACGCTGAGTTCCTACCCGCTTATAGTCATTGACGGTATTGTGACCTTCACCGGGGATGTAAGCCAGACCCTGGCCGCTTCCAACGTGTTGTCCAACATTAACCCTGCGGATATCGAAAGCATGGACATCCTGAAAGATGCCGCTGCCACTGCCATTTATGGTAGCCGCGCGGCAAACGGCGTGGTGGTGATCACCACTAAAAAAGGGAAACGCGGTCGCGCGAGGGTTGCCTACGACGGCTGGGCCGGCTGGACCAAACCAACGCGTATGTGGGATATGCTGAACGCAACTGACTATATGACCATCAAGAATGAAGGCCTTACCAATATCGGTGCCTCCCCGAGGTACTTCCCTTTCAATGATGCGGACGGAAAGCCCATCGATACTGACTGGGCAGATGTGGTATACCGCACCGGTTTCTCGCATAGCCATAACGGAAGTGTTGCCGGTGGTAACGAAGCCACTACCTACTTCTTTTCGTTTGGTTACACCGCACAGGAAGGAATCCTTCGCCGGAACGACTTCAACCGGAAAACCATCCGTTTCAATGCAGACCATAAAGTAAACAACTGGCTGACTACAGGCGTGACGATGTCTTACGCAAATGAACTGAACAATGCCTCACAGAACAGCGGATCGCTGCCTGGCGCAGCGTTTGCGTCGGCAGGTGCCGGCCGTCTGGCCCTTTCACTGCCTCCCAACGTATCGCCATTCAACAATGATGGTGGTTATAACCTCAATGGTAATGCAATCGGACGGATGGGTAATACAGAGAACATCACTTTCAACAATGCAAAACAGATCCTCGATTTCAACTACGCTGCAACAGAAAACCAGCGCGTGATCGGGAACGTGTTTGCGCAGATCCGTCCAATCGCATCGGTTACCTACCGCATGGTTTACGGGGTAGACTACCTGTTCTCCGATAACAAAAACTTTTACAACAAATGGCAGGGTGATGGTTTTGCCAATGGTGGTACTGCATTCAGCACCTTTGGAAAAAATAAACGCAACACGTTTACCAACACGCTGCAGTTTGACGAAACTTTCTTCTCCGACCACAGCATCAACGCGCTTGCCGGTATAGAGCAGCAACGTAGCGTGTATGAAGGTTTCGGTCTTTCCCGCCAGACACTTACCGATGACTTTTTTAATGTAATCCAGGGTGGTTTCAATACGCCGCTGACTGCCGGACTGGGACTGGGTGAAAACTACCTTGCTTCCTATTTCGGTCGCCTCAGTTACGATTACAAAAAGAAATATTATGTTGCCGGTAGCTTCCGCCGCGATGGTTATTCCGCATTTGCCCCCGGCTTCAACTACGGTAATTTCTATAGCTTCTCCGGTGCATGGGATGTGGCAAAGGAAGGATTCTTTGCAGGTGCCACAAAAGTATTCAGCTCACTGAAACTCCGTGCCAGCTATGGCAAGGTGGGTAATATCGGTGGCATCGGTGATTTTGAATCTTATTCGTTCTTTTCGCCCGGCCAGTATAATGGTGGTGCCACACTTGGTTTCAGCCAGGCTGGTAACAACCGGTTAACCTGGGAAACCAGCAAGAAACTGGATGTCGGTTTCACCTTCGGTTTGTTCAATGACCTCATCACCGGTGAATTCACTTATTACAACAATGATATTGATGACCTGTTGCTGAGTGTGCCGAACTCACTTTCTACCGGTTTGCCAAACCGGATTTTCCAGAACGTAGGTACCATGTTCAACAAGGGAACCGAGATTACGCTGAACTCTACCCCAATCAAAAACAAGGATTTCCAGTGGACCACTTCATTTAACCTGGCCTATAACAAGAACAGGGTGACCAGCCTGGTGCCAGGGGTCGACTTCATTACTACTGCCACCTCACTTGAAACACCAAGTATCACTACGCTGAATAAACCGGTAGGATACCTTTATGTGGTGGAATCACGCGGAGTTGATGCAGCAACCGGCCGTCGCGTTTTTGTAAACGCAGCTGGCCGCGAAATCCTGTATGACCACAGTGCGGCTGTGGCAAACAGGTGGACGTACAGGGACAACGGACAGGTAGCACCCGCCATCAATCCGGGGCTGGACCAGAAGGCGTATAAAAACACCAACCCCAAGTTTGTTGGTGGCTTTGACAATACGTTCCG
>SDZZ01000616.1 GCA_004173255.1 Chitinophagaceae bacterium
AGACAGAAGGTAAGAAAGGTAACAAACACAAGCAATTTTGCCTTACTCGTCGTTCGGATGCGTTGTGTAATGATGTCGAACCCGTTGTGCGAATCGATCAGTTCAACAATGGTCATTGCCCCAAGCAGGAAAAAGAGGATTGAAGCTATTTCCCCAAGGTGATGGAGGAGCGCCTCGTTCGCATGGTCGGGGTCGGCCTGGAGGATATAAATTGTCCAGCAAAGCACACCCGTTATGAGGGCGGAAGCCGCTTTATTGAGCTTCAACGGATGTTCCAGTGCGATGGCAAGGTAGCCAAGGACAAAAACACTCACAATAAGGATAGACACCATAATTCTGTATTTTCTATTGTATAATAAGATTCAGTTCAGGCTGCTGGAGGCGAAGTTTCAGCCATTCGCGCATTTTATCGCGGCCTGCATTGCCGATGACTCCCTTCATGGTAACCCACACCATAAAGACCCTGCGGGATGAATTGCTGTCGGTCATAACATACGCGGGTTGCATGACCGCCTGCGTTATACCCGGATACTGGATCTTCATCTCCTGGTATACCTGCCGGCCCAGTTTCACCGGCATATCAATACTATCCAGCCTGGCCTGCAGCGCCTGCTGCTGGCGCTCGCGGATGGTCAGCGCTTCTGACAGCCGGGTTACCTGTTCGTTCTGGTCAACCGTGGTGTTGTCGGTGAGGTAAGCAAAACCCTGCCGGATCTGCAGGTCGGCCCGGCTCAGCCCGTAATTGGGAAGCCTGGCTTCAAGGGCTTTAATCTCGCTATCTGCAATTTGTTTTCCACCGTATACCAGATGGATCGACCTGTCTTTCGCGTCTATCTTTTTATTCAGCAGGTAATCATTGGGAAAATTGGCTTCATTGGTAACAAAAAGATTTGCCTGTTTGGTAAACCGGTTCTGCTGCACAAGGTCATACCCAAAATACAGGCTGGGAAGCAAGGTAATGAGCACCACCAGCCAGGTGACGCGTTTCGCAATTTTTTCAGCCTTATGCGACTGGTAACGTTTTACCGGAAATTTAGAGAACCTGACTATGATCAGGGTGGCGAGTGCTATAAAGACCGTATTGATGATAAACAGGTAAAAGGCCCCGAAAAAGTAAGTGAACTGTAAGGTTGCAAGCCCATACCCTGCCGTGCACAAAGGCGGCATCAATGCGGTGGCAATGGCCACACCGGGAATCACATTTCCCTTTTGCTTGCTGGTGGTGGCAACAATACCTGCAAATCCACCAAACAACGCAATCAGCACATCATAGATATTGGGTGATGTGCGGGCGAGTATTTCAGAGTGGGCATCGTTCAGCGGTGACAGCAAAAAGAAAACAGTGGAAGTTGCGAGGGCAACGGAGGTAGCAATAACGTAATTGAGCAGCGCTTTTTTTACGGTCAACAGGTCATTGATCCCCATGCCCAGACCGATTCCCATAATCGGTCCCATGAGGGGTGAAATCAGCATGGCGCCAATGATGACTGCAGGCGAATTCACATTCAACCCCAGCGAGGCGACAAAAATCGCAAAAATGAGAATCCACAGGTTGGTACCACGGAACACTACCCCCGCTTCAATATTCTTTATAACTGAAGGGTACTCTTCGCGCTCCGTATGAATGCGGAATTTGTCAAAAAAAGTATTCACAGGCCTTAATTAAAATAAGCCCCGAAAATACGGAATAATGAGGCAAATGCCGGTCTGTACAGGCATTGGCTACCGGCTCATTGATGGAAGTGTCCAGTTCTTTTTATAGGCAACAATCCTCAATACACATATGCTGGTGATAGCGCAACCCTGCACCAGGCCTGCACTTGTCCTTCCGCCAAGTAAAAAATAAATGATACCACCAATGATACAAGGGGTGGCATACAGTTCCTTCAGGAAAAGTGTAGGAATCCTGTTCAATAATATATCACGCACCACGCCGCCAAAACATCCGGTAATGGTGCCGAGTGCAACACATACGCCTGGACTGAGGTTCGCAGTAGTTCCCTTCTGGATGCCGATAATTGTAAAAATGCCAAGGCCAAGTGCATCCAGGAAAAATAATGTTCTACGCAACCGTGCAAGCCGCGTCCGGAACAGGATAGCTGCCGCCGCGGAAATAAAGATTACAATGATAGTGGCATTATCCGTCATCCAGGTTACAGGCGTAACGCCGATCAGCATATCCCTGATG
>SDZZ01000617.1 GCA_004173255.1 Chitinophagaceae bacterium
CGGTTCGCCCGGTTGTGTCAGTTCAAGCAGGTTCAGTTTATTGGCAATGTCAAACTTCAGGTCATCGAGACTGCCCTGGTGGTCCCAGGCGGGCAGGGTGCCAAGTGTCCTTACAATGAGTTTGCTTTCGATCACCAGTTCCTTGTGGGAAGGCATCAGGTTGAACATGCCGGTATTATTTCCCCAGTAATCTTTCAGCTGGAATATTTCGGGGGAGTTGGTAATGTTCAGCTGGTGGTACAACGCCTCCTGTTCCTTGCACACGAATGGATAGATCCTGATCTCGTTTACACTTTCCTTGATGGGGCGATCGTATTCGTACCGGGTGATATGATGTATATTAAAAACGGGCATTTGCGTTTGTTAAGCGTATGAAAAATAAATACGGGTAAGCTGGTTACTGAAATCAACTATCTCCCGGCGTACCGAGTAAAGGAAATGCGGCAGTCCGACTTCACGGATCATATTCATGTCGGCAAACTGCACTTTGCTAAAGGTCCTTCCAAAGGTCTTCTGAAGTTCGGCACTTCTTTCCATTTTGGTATCGGCAATTACCTCGTCGAGGTAGTGGCGGATGCGTTCCAGCGAATACATCATGGAGCGGGGGAAGTCAGGGTTAAAAATGACCTGGTCCATCACTTTCACATTGTGTTCGCCGCGGGTATTCGTCTTCAGGTACAGTTCATAACCGGAGAGTGAAAGCAACAGGTTGCGCCAGTACAGGATATCCTGCGCGGCATTGTTTTTATCATTGATCCTTTTAAAATGGGCATAGGTGGTATCAATAGTGAGCAGGCAGCGTTCGATGAATTTGCCGAGGTTCATAAAATTCCATCCCAGTCCGCGCGGCATGGTGCTGTTGGTGATTCCGTAATACATCACTGCGTTCTGGTCCAGCGTATCGATTACATCCAGCGTTTTGGTACCCAGGATCTTTTTACTGAGACCGGGTTCATTCACTATATGGTACAACAGGTTCACCTGTTCCCATACCTCCTTGGTAATATTATCCTGCACTCCCCTGGCGTTCTCGCGGGCCTTGGAGATCATCACTTTTACCGAATTCAGGTTGGCCGGATCGGTCAGCAGGAAGTTCAGCGCCTCGTGAATGTTGTCACCATCCGGCGCCTTGTAGTCATCGATGGTATGGCCGAACAGGGTGATCACATCTTTCCAGGAAAAGCTGTCGTTATAGCCGGAGTCGAAGGAGAGGATGTAGTTGGTGCGGATCACCCTCAGCTGGCAATCGCTCCGTTCCATATACCGGTTCATCCAGAACAATGAGTCCGCAATTCTGCTTAACATGCATTTTATAATTTGGTGCTGCTGCCTTGTTTATAAGTCTACGATCCAGGTGTCTTTGCTGCCGCCGCCCTGCGACGAGTTGACAACGAGTGAACCTTCCCGGAGGGCCACGCGGGTGAGACCGCCAGGAACTATTTTAATACCCGATGGGCCACAAAGGGCGTAGGGACGCAGGTCCACATGCCTTGGTGTCAGTTTGCCATCGATGAAACAGGGCACGGTGGAAAGTTTGATGATCGGCTGGGCAATGAAGTCACGTGGTGTTTCATTGATAGCTATCTTGATTTCATCAATTTCTTTTTCGCTGGCACTGTTTCCCATAACCATGCCGTACCCGCCCGACTGGTTGGTGCGTTTGACCACCATGTTGCCGATATTGCGGAACACATGTTCGCGGGCTTCTGGATCTTCGAGTCCATAGGTGGGTACATTGGGCAGTATCGTTTCTTCGTTGAGGTAGTACTTGATCATGGCGGGAACATAGGCATATACCGCTTTATCATCCGCCACGCCATTGCCCACCGCATTTACAATAGCCACATTGCCTTTCCGGTAGGCGCTCATCAGTCCGGGTACACCCAATGCACTGTCGGGCCGGAACACCAGCGGGTCCAGGTAGTCGTCGTCGAGCCTGCGGTAAATCACATGCACCTGCTGCAGGCCGGCCGTAGTTTTCATAAACACCTTGTGGTTGTCGACCAGCAGGTCACGGCCTTCCACCAGTGGAATACCCATCTGCCGGGCAAGGAAAGTATGCTCAAAATAGGCGGAATTGAACACGCCCGGTGTCAGCAGTACAATATTGGGATTGCTGATCTGCTGGGGCGACAGGCTGTTCAGGATATCATGTAATAATAAAGGATAGTTATTGAT